>JANMVY010000318.1:0-4600 GCA_031393535.1 Actinomycetes bacterium
AGGATCAACATCACGCACTCCCGAGGCGCGCGGCGATCGGCCAACGGCCGTCGTTCAGAACCACCTGTCGACCCTGTCTGCGGGCGGTGTTCACCACGATCGGGCCGAGCAGGTTGGCGGTGATGATCTCCGCGTCTCGATCGACCGTGAGCAGGCACAACACGGTCGCGTCCTCGGCCTCGTCAAGGCCGAGAGCGCGCTGGTCGTGCTCATCGATCTCGGGGTCGTAGTCGGGGAAGTACCCCCACGGACTGATGGCGAGAAACGCCAAGGTTCCGTCGTCGATGCACTGGAGCCAGTAAAGGTCAGGATCGTTGTCGACGTTGATCGCGAGGAACTTCGTTGCACCGGGAAAGCCGGGGATGCCGTCGGCGAAATCGAACACTCGTTGCTCGTCGACAGCGATGTCGCCGAACCGTGTCGTGCGCAGTGTTGCCTGCACGTCGATCCTCATTTCGTGGTGGTTCGTCACGTTCAGACGTTCAGACGTTCGCCGGACGATAGGTGTAGTGCCACGGTTCGCGGGCCACGTCTTCCGCGAAGCCGAAGCGATTCGCGTTTGCCTGCAACCAACGTTGGGTACGGGCGTCGAGATCGATGTCGACGCTGAGGCCCCAGCCGTGGGTGCTGGTGCCCGGCAGCGCGGCGAGCCCACCTTCGCGATAGAGACCCACGTTGTCCGCCGTCTTCTCCTGGTCAGCGAGCGAGCGATACGAATCGCTCACCCGGAGGCCGATACCGTCCCTGGCCGCCGCGGTTGCCATGCGACGGAACGCTACCGCCGCGGTGCGCTCGAGTCGGTGTTGCCCCTGCCCGATCGACTCGAGCAGCGCGTCGGGCACCTGACCGTTCGACACTCCGATGAGCGACATCGGCAACGTAAGCGGCCTGGATGTGCCGGTCACCCGAGCCGTGGCACCGGAGGTACCTGAGACGTTCCGCAAGAGCGCCTGGTTGCGAAGGGCAGCATCGGCCACGTCACGGAACGACGCGTTCGCAGAACCCGGAGCGTCGAACCGATCGGGCGAGGTCGCGGCGAGGGGTGTGACCACTGCAGCGGGCGCGAGACCAGAGCGCCCGGCGGTGCGGGCAAAGCGGGCCTGCACATCGAGGATGCGGGACTCGACTCTCGCGATTGCGTTCATGTTCATCCACCAATTCTTCTGCGACCGATCGGCTGTCGTCCGGCTCATCCGCGGTGGACTCGAAAAGAGTTGTTCGTTTCATGATTTACACATCGCGGCGCCCAGCCGACCGAGAAGCAGGCGACGCGAAAGGAAGATCATGAAGCTCAGCACTGAGCAGCTCGTCGAGGCAATGCTCCGAGAGCGAACCGTGCTCCGCATGGCGGTGTACCGCCTCGAAGCCCTGCGCTATTTCGTGACGCGCGGCGACATCCGCTTCTTCGACACTGCGATCGAGGAGGCCCAGCAGGCGCTGCACGCGCTCGAGGCCGCGGAGCTCGAACGTTCGCTATCGCTCGAGAAGCTCGCGCGCAGCATGGGACTCGCGCCCGCCGAGCTCACGCTTCGCCGGTTGGCCGAGTCCGACGGCGAACACACGGCGCTGTTCAGCCAGCTGCACACTTCCTTCCAATCGCTCACGAACGAGCTCGTCGAAACCGGCGACGCGATCCGCCTGCTCGCCGGCGATCGCGGCGGCGCTATCAGCAACGTGGTGCGCATGGTGTTCGGGGCGTCCGACCCTGCGGGTACCTACACGGCCGGCGGCCACCGCTCAATGCCCTCGACCCGGATCGATCGGGCCGTCTGACCATGATGCAGAGCCTCGGTATCGGCGTCTCCGGTCTCAGCGCGGCCCAACGTGGTATCGAGGTCGTCTCCCACAACATCGCAAACGTCAACACCCCTGGCTATTCGCGCCAACGACTCGAGCTGTCAGCCGCATTCCCCACGGTCGGCCCGCGAGCCCTCGGGCCGGGCGCCTACGGAACCGGCGTGGCGATCACCGGCGTACGCCAGCTACGCGACACGCTTCTCGACAACGCGGCTCGCGGCGCGCTCTCGAACCAGGGCTCGAAGGAAGAGATCGAGCGTGCCATGTCGTCGATACAACACATTGCGGGCTCACTCGACGATGGGCTGTCGACCGACTTGTCACGGTTGTGGAGCGCACTCTCCGACGTGGTCGCGAACCCCCAGGGCATCACGGCGCGTTCGACCGCCCTCGACGCCGCCAACCGGCTCGCCGCCACACTTCGCTCCGCGTCGGCGAGCATCGAGCACCTCGCGTCCGACTCGGCGACGCGACTCGGCGGCTACGTCAGCCAGGTGAACGGCCTGGCAACGCAGGTTGCATCGCTCAATGCGTCGATCCTCAACGTCACGAGCGCGGGTGGAACGCCGAACGACTTCGTGGATCAGCGCAACGTCGCGCTCGAACAACTCGCGAAGCTCACGGGCGGCGAGGTCCGCGAAAGCATGGGCAGCGTCGACGTCACCGTCGGCGGCGCCATCGTCGTGAGCGGGGTGCGCTCATACGCCATGACCGCCAGTGGCGTGCCGCCCGTAATCATGGTCGACGGCGGCGCCGCCACCGCCGGCGGGTCGATCGGCGCGCTGACCGACCTCGCGACGCGCGGCCTCGACCAGTTGCGGCAACGACTCGACCTCGTGGCGAACGGCCTGCGCGACGCCATGAACACCGCACACGCAAGCGGCACCGACCTCGACGGCAACCCGGCCATCGCCTTCTTCACCGGCACCGGCGCCGCGAACTTGGCCGTGAACAACAACCTCGGGCCGCGCCAACTTGCTGCATCGATATCGGGTAAGCCTGCCGACGGCAACAACGCTCAGGCCATGGCCGACGTGCGCTACGCCAAGATCATCGCGACCCTCGCGAGCCCCGGTGCACCGACCTTGACCGCGAGCGACGCGGTGGCCGACATCGTGTCCGAACTCGGTCAACGAGCAGCGTCGGCGCAACGCGAGCTCGATGCCAGCAACGCCACGGTCTCCTCGCTCGACAGTCAGCGCCAGCAGACGAGCGGTGTGTCGATCGACGAGGAGATGACGGAACTGCTGAAGTACCAACGCGCCTACGAGGCAGCCGCCCGCATCATCACCGCGTCGGACCAGATGCTCGACACGCTGATCAATCGCGTCGGCCACTGAGGGAACGCACATGAGAATCACCGATTCGTTCCGATTCACCAACTCGCAGGCTGCGATTCAGAACTCGCTCGCGCGGCTCAACTCGGTGCAGCGGCAGGTGGCCACAGGCAAGCGGATCTTGCAGCCATCGGACGCGCCGCTCGACGCCTCACTCGCCACCCGCCTCCGCGCGGAGCACGACGATGCCGTACGCCATCTGCGGTCGCTGAGCGACGCTCGTGCGTGGCTCTCGGTGCAGGACTCCGCGCTGCAGTCGGCCAGCACGCTGCTCACGCGTGCGCAGGACCTCAGCATCCAGTCACGCAACGCCTCGAATGGCAACAACGGCCGCGAGGCAATCGCCGCCGAGCTCGACGGCATCCGCGAGCAGCTTGCGCTCGTCGCGAACACGAACTACCAAGGGCAGTCGGTGTTCGGCGCGTTCGGTACACAGGCCATCAGCCTGACCCCTACCGGTGCGACGTTCAACGGCACCGCGGGCGCACAGGTACAACGTCGTGTCTCCGACAGCCAGCTGATGCCGGTGAACAGCGACGGCTCCAAGGTCTTCGGGTTCGACACGGCCGATGACATGTTCAGGGTGCTGGCGCGACTCGCGTCGAACGTCCGCGCCGGCGACGACACGGCGTCGGCCGCCGACACCGGGGTGCTGCTCGCCCGCGCCGGCACCCTGCGCGACGCGCTCGGCGACGTCGGATCACGTGCCGCGCTGGTCGACTCGGCGGCATCGCGCCACGAGGACGACAAGGTGACGATCGCCTCGCGGGTCTCGGCGATCGAAGACGTCGATGTCACCGAGGCGGCGGTGAAGTTGGCCCAGGCATCACAGTCCTACGAGGCGATCCTGGCCATGATCGCGAAGTCTCAGCAGGTATCGCTGCTCAACTTCCTGCGGTGACACGCGGGATCAGCAACTCGCTGGGCCTTCGGCCGCGATCGCACGGACTGCGCTGATTCGCCCCAAGGAATCAACAAGCCCGAGGTGCACCGCTCACCCCGAGGCGCAAGCGTCCGATTGGGGCGGGCAACGGAAGCCACCTGGTTCATGGAGGAACGAGGGTCGAGAGACCTTCTTCCTCCATTTTGCTTTTTCGGCGAGAAGTTCGTTGACGAATTCGGTTCGCACACTCCGGCCTTTCGCCGGACGACTCACGGGAGAAGCTGATGCGCGTCGGTGACACCACGATGAGCACGATCGAATGGGCCCTCGGCGCCGAGGCCGAGCGCCAGCGTGTCACGGCGAACAACATCGCCAACGTGAACACACCGAACTTCCGGTCGAGCCGGCTCGACTTCGAGTCGAACCTCGAGACCGCGATGCAAAGCGGTGGTCGTGTCGCACCGACGTATTCGACCCGCCCCGCGAACACCCTGCTGAACATCAACGGGAACGACGTCGCGCTCGAGGAAGAAACGCAGATTCTCAACAAGTCGAACCTGCACTACGAGGCGCTGTCGAACGC
>JANMVY010000321.1:0-2696 GCA_031393535.1 Actinomycetes bacterium
GCCGAACACTCGCGCTGTTCACGAGCTGGCGCGCCATGCACGACGCGGTCGAGTACCTGCGGCCTCGTCTGCCGTGGCCCGTGCTCGCGCAAGGCGATCTCCCGAAGACTGCGCTGGTCGACGCGTTCCGTGCCGATCCGCACACGTCGCTGTTCGCGACAATGAGCTTCTGGCAAGGAGTCGACATCCCCGGCGAGACCCTGTCGCTCGTCACGATCGACCGGCTGCCCTTCCCCCGGCCCGATGACCCGCTGCTGCAGGCCCGCCGCGAGCTCGCCGGACCGAGCGCGTTTCGTGACATCGACCTGCCACGCGCCGCGACGCTGCTCGCGCAGGGCGCCGGTCGGCTCATTCGCAACGCGAACGACCGCGGCGTGGTCGCGGTGCTCGACCCGCGGCTCGCGAAGAACAAGAGCTACCGGTGGGAGATCGTCCGTTCGTTGCCCCCCATGCGTCGCACGCGTCACCGCGCCGATGCCATCGCGTTCCTCCGCGAGCTCCGAGACGCCACCGACTGACGGCGGTGTGGTCGCGCCGCTATCTCGCGCCGTCAGTCGACGCGGTGCAACGTGCCGGTGTGCACGTCGTAGATCGCGCCGGTGACCGTGATGCCGACCGGCAACAATGGCAGCTCGCGGACGCGGGCGACGTCTTCTCGCACGCTCGTCATGAGATCGTCGAACGGCAAGAAGTCGACATGGGTGGCATCCTGACCGGTGGCCACCGCGACCTGTTGTTGTAGCGACAGGTTCGACACCCGGTGCAACCCGCAACCCGTGTGGTGGATCACGAACACCTCGCGGGTGGCCATGAGGTGCATCGACAGGACGAGCGAGCGAAGCGTGTCGTCGGTGACACGACCTCCGGCGTTTCGCAGGATGTGGGCGTCACCGAGGTCGAGGTCGAGCATGCGGAACACGTCGAGGCGTGAATCCATGCAGGTGACGACGACCAGCCCTTTGCGAGGAGCGGGGGGCAAGTCGAGCACGGGAATGGTCGCGATCGCCTCACCATCGAACATGATCTAAGAATAAAGAATAAATATTCCTATGTCAACGGGCGCCCGCGACGGCCGAGATCAGATCGCCCACTCGATGCGCTTTCTCGAGCGGGTGGCGCAACGGCTTGCGCAGGTGCAACCGATAGGTGTTGCGCCGACCCACCTTGACCCTCGTGAGGTAGCCCTCGGCCGCGAGATCGGCGACGATGCTCGACGCAGCGCGCTCGGTGATACCGACCATGTCGGCGATTTCCCGCAACCGCAGCGCGGGATTGCCCGCCAAGCACACCAGCACATGCGCATGGTTCGACAGGAATGTCCAACCGTCGACCCGCTCGCTCATGGCAGCCGACAATACTCGCTCTGCCGCCCGGGGCAGGATCGACCAGCCGGGCGAACGCGATGATTCCTCAGTAGCCCAGGCGGTCGAGCGATTTCGGTTGACGCTGCCAGTCCTTTTCGACCTTGACGACCAACTCGATGAACGCCCCCTCGGGCAGTTGGGCGCGCACCTTGGTACCCACCTCTTTCAAGACCAGGCCCCCCTTGCCGATGGCGATGCCCTTTTGCGACTCGCGCTCGACGAGGATCTCGCAGCGAATGCGGGGCCACTCCCACTCGGTGACGCGCGTGGCGATGGAGTGCGGCAGCTCGTCTCGGGTGACCGCGAGAAGCTGCTCGCGCACCAGCTCTGCCACCCAGAATGCCTCGGGAACGTCGGTGATCTGATCGTCGGGGTAGTACTTGGGGCCTTCGGGCATGAGCGCCACGAGACGCTCCACGAGCTCGTCGACACCCTGACCGGTACGCGCCGAGATCGGGAAGTACTCGGCGAACTCGAAAGCCGAGGCCTTCGCGAGTTGCTCGAAGGTGCGCGTTGCGCCCGCCGAGTCGACCTTGTTCAACACGACGATCGTGCTCTTCGGAAGGCGCGCCGCGATGAACTCGTCACCGGAGCCGACGCCGTGTGCGCCGTCGACCACGAAGCACACCGCGTCGACGCCACCGAGCGCGTTCTCCGCGGACGCGTTCAGCCGCTGACCGAGCGTGCTACGCGGCTTGTGGATACCGGGCGTGTCGACGAACACCACTTGCGCGTCAGGTCGCGTGAGCACCCCGCGGACCTGTGTTCGCGTGGTCTGCGGCTTGTTCGACACGATCGACACCTTGGTGCCGAGGATGCGATTGAGGAGTGTCGACTTGCCGGTGTTGGGACGCCCGACGAAGGTCACGAAGCCGGTCCTCACGAGCGCCGCTCCCCCGCGCGCGACGAGCCCGCGACCGAGTCGGCCACCGACCGATCGCCGTTGCCGTCGTCATCGGTGGATTCCGCGGGTGTGGGTGCGACGCGCACACGCATGATGCGCCGACCCTGCATGCGATCGACCCGGAATCGGAACCCGCACACGTCGACCTGCTCGCCGATGGTGGGCACATGGCCCAGCATGTTGAAGATGAGCCCACCCACGGTGTCCCAGTCGTCGGCGGGGAAGTCGGTCTCGAGCACGTCGCTCAGCTCGTCGATGGACATGCGGCCGTGCACCCGCATCGCGCCGCCGCCGAGCGACACGACATCGGGATCGTCGATGTCGAACTCGTCGTTGATGTCGCCCACCAACTCCTCGAGGAGATCTTCGAGCGTGACGAGACCGGCCGTGCCGCCGTACTCGTCGATCGCCACCGCCATGTGGAACTT
>JANMVY010000350.1:0-2752 GCA_031393535.1 Actinomycetes bacterium
CGTTTGTCGAGATAGACGTCCTCGTACTTGCCCACACCGGGGGTATGGCGCTGGATCACCCGCAACGGTGCGGTCACGCTCCGCGCCGCGAGCGGCGCCCAGAACACGTACACCGCGCCGACGAGGAACAAGTAGCGATACGGGAAGCCCGCGTCGAACCGGCCGCTATTCGGATCGACGCGCACCGCGTCCTCGATGAAGCCGGCCGCCGCAAGCGTGGCCACGGTGGTGCTGATGATGAGCAACAACGCTTTGGTGTAGCGCAGCACCACCACGCGCAGCGTCAGAATGTGCCGCGCCAGAAGTGCCTCGGTGCGGGCCACGTCGCCCGCAAGGGTGCGGTCGCGGTTGAGCCCCGCGAGGCGGAAGGATTGCCGCAAACGGTCGTCGTCACCGGCGAGCCCCTCGGGCATCGACACACCCCAGATGTCGTGCATGCGCGTGTCGAAGCGATCACGCCAGCCGGCATCGTCGAGGGTGCGCGGTACGAGCAGCGCCGTGGTCCATTCATCGCGTCGGCCGGCATCGAGGGCGGTGCGCATATCGTCGCTCAACTCGTCGTCGTTGAAGCCGAGACCGGGGATGATGAACCGAGGGTTGAAGCGCGGCAACGTTCGGCCGTGCTCCGCACCGAGCGCGCCGAAGGTGTTGCTCGTGAAGTAGAAGCCCAACAGATCGCCCACCAACAGAAAGATCGCCGCGACCGGGAGCACGATCGACAACAACGCCGCCACGGCGATGCCCGACGTCGCGATCCAGCTCTGGCGCGAGTCGTAGCACGCGACCAGGAGCGACGTGAGCTTCGGAAAGCCATCGCGGATGAACAGTGGCAGCAACAACACCAGCGCCGAGCCGCCGAGAAGCGCTTGGGCCACCCGGTGAATCGTCGAAAGCCGGACCTCGCTGCGCTGCAGGAACGCGCGCATCGCGGCGCGTGACTCCTCGTCGCTGATCGCGTGTTCGCCGGTGTGCCCCTTCGGTGCGTCGGCAGGCGTCGCTGCGGTGTTCATGTCGTTCACTCTCGCGCACCCACTCGGTGACAGCGGTGATCGTCGTTCGCCGCCAGGATGCGCGTGGCCGAGCCCCTTCGGGACGCGGAAGCGATACACCTCACCTCGACGCACGCAGCGCCTCCATCAGTTCCGCTACCGCCTCCGTCTCGTCGCGGTCGGCCTCATCAGCCTCCAGGGGCGGTCGGCCCCATCAGCCTCCAGGGGCGGTCGGCCTCATCCCCTCCAGGGCTGCCGCCTCCGGGGCCAAGGTCTTCTTGTGCCGAAGCCGGGCCGACGACGCGAGCAACGACGTGCGGACCGCCTCCGCACGCGTCAACCCCGACGCTTCCAGCGTGCGGAGCGCACGCTCCGCATCGTCATCGAGCCGCACCGAGATCGCCTTCGCCATCTGGCGAGTATGAAAGAACGAGATACGCATCTCAAGGGACGCGTAACGTGATCGATGGCGCCCGAAGGGCCGGCGAGGTGAGGGTCCGCCGTGGCGTCCGACTGATGCGAGCCATCCCGCTGAACTGCTCGTTCGTCCGGACGACCGTCTACGCGATCGCCCTATTCCAGCCGACACGTTCCCATTGGTTGGACGAGATGTTGGATGGTCGAGCACCCCAAAACGGCGCCCCTCGACGCAGCGGTGTGCCACGACAGTCCAGAGGGATCACCGGCATATCTACAGATCGGGCTGGTCGAATCTGGATCGTCAGTGGGCAGCCGACAGGTAGAGCACTTGTACCGGCAGGTTCGGGGCGCCCGCCATCTTGCGATCGCCGGTGAGCAGCGGTGCACCGAGGTGTTCGGCGAGGACCACGTAGACGGCGTCGTGGACGATGAGATTGTTGCGGTAGCGCCATGCCTCCGCGAGCAGTGGTGCGCTGCGGGCCACCGAGGCGGGAAGTCGGAGAAGCCGGTCGAGCGCGCTGGCGGCCCGTGGCTCATCGATGAGTCCCGACAACAGCATGCGACGCAATGCGCCGGCCGTTTCGACGTGGAAGTGATCGGGCACCCACCACGCTCGGTCGCGAGGAGCGAGCGCCAGGAGACGGCGACCGAGCGCAGTGCGAGCGACGATCTCCGCGCCGGCCGAAGCGTCAAGCACGACGGCGTTCACGATTGACGAGAGTCGCGATCCTTCGCGATCAAGTCCGCCGCGCTGACCGCGAGTTCGAGCCAGTCGTCGTCGGCCTCGAGTTCGGCGATCCAGACCGCCACCGCTTCGAGGGATGTGTCCGCCTCCGGATTGACGAGCGCGATCGCCCGATCGCCGCTGAAGTCCTGGGCGCTCTGTGCCATCTCCCGAGGATACCCCCGCAGCTCCGGCCTCACCGACGCCCACCAACGGGCCCGAAATGCCCGATCCTGAGCGTCGGCGCGCCCACCCCGATCGGCTCGGGCGCTGGCTCCCATCAGCCTGCCGCGTGAGGTCGCTCCGGACTCGGCCCGGCTTGACCGGGCAGCCACCCCTCACAAACTGCGGGCTGGGCCCACCGTTACCGAGGTAGGTGCACCTTGGGCGAGTTCACCGCAGGCGTCAGATTACAGCGGGCCAAGTAATCCCTGCTCAGACGCGGTGGGCCGGGCGGGTATCGAACCCGCGACCGAGCGATTATGAGTGTCGCCCGAGGCGTTCGGCGTGGACCGGCACGTGCGTCGACCTGCGGTTACGTCCGCGCGAGCGTCCGCCGCGGGTCGCGGAACCCGTCTGGTGACGGCGAAAATGTTGGATGAAATGTTGGATGCGAGCG
>JANMVY010000362.1:0-4342 GCA_031393535.1 Actinomycetes bacterium
CGAGCACAAGACGGCGGCGACCGGCTCGCCGACGACGCCTACGTGTTCACCCACGCACTCGACGGTTCGCGACCGCTGCACCCCGACAACGTCACCGCCGCGGTCCGGCGGCTCCCATCAAACAAAGGCACCGTGCGACTCCACGACCTACGCCACGCCCACGCCACCCAACTCCTGTCCAACGGCGTCGACATCAGCGCCGTCAGCAGCCGACTCGGCCACGCCAACCCCTCGACCACGCTCAACATCTACGCCCACGCCCTCGAAGAAACCGACGAACGAGCCGCCAACGTCATCGGCGCCCTACTCGCATAACCCGCACACACCGAAGGCCCCAAGTTCGGGTTTTGCCGTGTTTATTGTGCCGAAGGATCCGCGTGGAACAGATAGGTCCAGGTCAGGGATCTGACCGCTGCGGCGCGTGGGCAGCCTACGAGCGGTATCGGCGAGTCCCGTGCGCGTTTTGTGCGCGTTTTCGTGCGCCTCGCTGTCGGCCGCGCAACCCGACTCAAGGGTGGGCGGGCGACGAACCCGCGCCCGCCGGCGCGGGTCGAGAACGCCGAGGCTACGACCGTGCTCGCAGGGTTGGTGCATGGGCCAGCACCGCGTCGACCACCCGAGTTGCGGCCGCCAGCAGCCGCGCCGCTTCATCGATCGTCAGATCCGGAAGGTCCGCGGCGTAGCGGCCGTCGATCACCCACGGATCCAGTTCGTCGAGATCGTCGAAGTCGATATTGGGCGGCCCGGCCGCTGGGTAGCGGCCAAGCAGCTGCATCAGCCCATGGATCTTCGGCGCAGGGATCGACGCGGCGAACAACCCAGCCTTCAAGGCCTTCTCCGCCGCCTGCTGGGACAAAAAGCCGACGATGCGCAACGCCACCGACCCGTCAGCGAGCAGGACCCGCGCGCCGGCAAGATCCTCGAGCGCCAGCGCGAACCAGCGTTGGGCCGGGGTGGCTTGTTCAGGCGGCAGGGCGCTCATACACCGTCACACCGGAGTGAGCCGGTTCATACTCGGTGGAGCCGGGCTGATCGCCAAGACGCTCCAGATCAACGACGCTGGTGACCAACAGGTCGTGAGGCGCCGCGATGTGGCGAGTCGCGTGACGCATCTCAACCATCAACTTTCGACGCGACGCAACCGGCGCCTCTTCGAGCACGACGAGTAGGTCGATGTCCGAGTCCGGCCCGTCGCTGCCCGCAGCCACCGATCCGAACAGAATCACGCGGGCAGGATCGAAACGAGCCACCACAGCCTCGACGAGATCGTCTACCCAACCGCTCAGGGTGCGACCGGACCACACCGCCTGGTCGCCCCGCACCGTGTAGGTCGCCTCAGCCATACGCCAACGCTACCGCCCCTCGCCGCCGTGACCGTCCGCAACCGCCGTGGCCTACCAAGCGATCGCGATCTGAAGGACCCAGCGCCGCCATCTCGGATGACCAACGCTCAACGGCTCTGACGCATAACGAAATCGACCGTCGACAGATGCGGCTGGCCTCGGCCGGCTATCCGGTAGTGGTGGTCAATGCGACGGGCGGCGCATACGTGAACGGGATCGGAAGGATCTCGCGCACGGTCCAGTTGGATCGGTCGACATCCACAATGAGGTGGTCCACGGAGTTACGTGGCCTGGATTGTCGGCGGCCATGAGATCGTGCCCGTAGGCGGTCATGAGACTGCCCGTTGGTGGCCAACGGTTCTGCCCGTTGGCGGCCAGTGGTTCTGCCCTCGTTGAAGTCCTTGCTGCTGCGCGCATCCGCGCCGGTGGTGTCCCTCCCGGTTCGACTGGTTGTCGCCTGACATGGCAGCCGGACCGGAAGGGACATGTTGAAGTCTTACGAGGAGATCATGGAAATCGTGGAAGCGTTCGCGTTGACGAACAGTTATCGGGCCGCCGGCGAACTCGCTGGTTGCTCTCATCACACGGTCGAGCATTGGGTCACGATGCGCGATCGAGGGTTGTTGCCTGACGGATCGGCGCCTGTGGAGCGACCGAAGTTGATCGATGGGTTCATGCCCAAGATCGAGGAATGGGTCGAACGATCGGGCGGTCGGGTGCGGGGCGATGTCGTGTTCGACAAGCTCGTCGGTCTCGGGTTCGAGGGCTCGGATCGCACGACCCGCCGGGCGCTCGCCGGCGTGAAGTTGAACTGGAAGGCCGGCCGTCGGCGTGTGTATCGGCCGTGGGTCGTCGAGCCGGGGATGTGGGCGCAGTGGGACTGGGGCCACGGCCCGAAGATCGCCGGCCGTCAGACGTATCTGTTCTGTGCGTGGTTGGCGTGGTGTCGGTTCCGGGTCGTGTTCGCGGTGTGGGACAAGACGTTGGCGACGGTTGTGTCGTGTCTCGACCGGTCGATGCGCGCGTTCGGTGGTGTGCCGACGTATTGGTTGACGGACAACGAACGCACCGTGTCGACCGGCCACGTCGCGGGGATCGCGGTCCGCCATCCGATGATCGTCGCGGTTGGTCGCCACTACGGCGTCACGGTGACGACGTGCGTGCCGGCGGACCCGGAGACCAAGGGTGGTGTCGAACGGACCGTCCAGATCGCGAAGGCGGATCTGGTCCCCACCGACACCAACCTGCTCGACGCCTACGGCTCGTGGGCAGAGCTCGTCGACGCGTGCACGATGTTCATGGTCAAGGTCAACAATCGTGAGCATCGGGTCACCCGCCGCGCACCGGCAGAGATGCTCGCCGAGGAACGCACACGGTTGCATCGCCTCCCTGATGTCGCGTTCACCGCCGCGTTCGGCGAGACCCGCAAGGTGTCGTGGACATCGACGATCAGCTTCGGTGGCGTCACCTACTCGGTCCCGCACACCCTCGCCGATCAGGTCGTGTGGGTCCGTGTCGACGGCGACGAGATCGTCGCCACCCACATCGCTACGTCAGGCGCGGTCGAGGTTGCACGCCATGTCCTGTCGACGCCGGGGAACCCGAGCATCGACGACGCCCACTACCCACCCCGCCCCGCCGGCGCGCTCGCCCGCCAACCGAAACCGACGAACGCGGCCGAGGCCGAGTTCTTGGCGCTCGGTGACGGCGCACGCACATGGCTGGTCGAGGCCGCCGCCGCGGGCACGTCTCGGGTGAAGGTGAAGATGGCCGAAGCGGTCCAGCTGTCGCGTTTGCACGGTGTCGAGCGGGTGGATTGGGCGCTCGGTCACGCCGCCATGTTCGAACGGTTCGCGGACGGCGACACCGCGTCGATCATCGCTGCGCACCCGGTCGGGCAACGCAGACGTGTCGACGAAGAGCACTCGATGCAACCGTCAACTGCTGCGTGGGCGAACTTCGGGGAGGTCGCGTCATGAGCGCCGCTGCCGCCAACTCGACCGCTCCGATCGACGAGGTCGTTGATCTGTTGCGCCAGTTGCATCTGCCGCACATGCGCCGCCAAGCACCCGACGTCCTCGCGACCGCGAAGGCGCAACGCTGGGACCCGGCCGAAGCCGTTCGAGCGTTGCTCACCGAGGAACTCGCCGGCCGGCGGGCGTCATCGATCAACATCCGCCGCACCGCGGCCGGGTTCCCGACCGGCAAAACGTTCGACAACTGGGACGAGACCATGTCCTCGATCCCGGCCCCGACACAGCGATCGTTGATGACGCTCGAATGGATCGACCGACACGAGAACCTCGTCGTCTGCGGACCATCAGGCACCGGCAAATCCCACCTCCTCGAAGCGTTGGGTCACGCCGCGATCGGACACGGCTGCCACGTCCACTGGTTCTCCCTCGAGACCCTCGGCACGCTCATCAACCGCCATCGCGTGGACGACAGCACCAGCCGCGCGATCAAGAAGATCATGCGCGCCGATCTGATCTGCATCGACGACATCGGGCTTCTCCCGGTCACGACCGAGACCGCAGAAGCGCTCTACCGCGTCGTCGACGCCGCCTACGAGAAACGCTCCATCGCGCTCTCGTCGAACCTGCACCCCGCCGGGTTCGACGAGCTGATGCCCAAGACGATCGCGAACGCGACCGTCGACCGGCTGCTCCATCACGCTCACGTCGTCATCACCACCGGCGACTCGATCCGCCTCACCCAAGCAACCCGAGGCCGAGGGGTGACGCCACTGACCAACTGACCTACCGGGCAGTTCCAGTGGCCATCAGTGGGCAATTCTGATGGCCACCAGCGGGCAGATCCACTGACCGCCCACGGGCAGAAACAATTGGCCATTGACACGGTATACACGGTCGATCGTTCGAGCTGAACCGCACCTGGGTATTGCGTGAGTTGTCGGTACAACGCGCCGTCACGACGACGAGCCGCAGCTTCGGGCGAGAGATACCGCTGCCACGCGAACACACTCGCCAACGCGAGCA
>JANMVY010000394.1:0-8695 GCA_031393535.1 Actinomycetes bacterium
CTGACCGGTCTCTGCCTCGAGACGGTCGACCGCTTCACCGAGGCGCCGCTCGTGGATGTCGGAGATCAGCACGCGGGCGCCTTCTTCGATGCACCGCTTCGCCGCGGCGAATCCGATGCCGGTACCTGCGGCCGCGGTGACCACGGCGTTCTTACCGGCGAGCAGCTGATGACCGGGGACGTACTGGGGCGCGTTGGGACTCATCGATTCCTTCTCGGGTTCGGTGCGGGTCGACGGGTCAGGGCGACACCGGCACGTCGGGGACGTTCTTCATGAACTCGGCGACCTCGGCCACCGAGAACTCGCGTTGGTCGGCGATCCAAGGCATGCGTTGCCACGGGACGAACGGCCGGATGTCGCCACCCTTGGCCATGAACACGCGACCCGTGAACGTGCAATCGACCGACGCCAGGTACGCGACGGCGGGCGACACGTGATGTGGCGCGAACACGTCGAACGCGCCGTCGTCGGGTTTCTTCACGAGGTCCTTGGTGCCTGGCGAGTCCTCGGTCATCCGGGTGCGACCCGCGGGCACGATGCAGTTCACCCGCACGCCGATGCGCTTTGCCTCCATCGCGAGGATCATCGTGAGCGACGCGATCGCGGCCTTCGCTGCGCCGTAGTTCGTCTGGCCGATCGACCCTATGAGGCCCGACGTCGACGACGTGTTCACGATCGCATTTGCCAGCTGCTTGCCCGCCTTGCTCTCGTCGCGCCATGCACCCATCGCGACGCGCGACATGCAGAACGTGGTCTTCAGATGGCCGCGGATCACGGCATCCCAGTCGTCCTCGGACATGTTGGAGAACATCTTGTCGCGCAACACGCCGGCGTTGTTCACCACCACGTGCAGCTCACCGAACGCGGCGATCGCGAGGTCGTACACCGCCTGCGCGCCGGCCATGGTGGCTACGTCGGCATCGCTCGCCACGGCCGCGCCACCAGCCGCGACGATCTCGGCCGCGACGGCCTGTGCCACCGCGGAATCGTGACCGGTCCCGTCGGACGCGCACCCGAGGTCGTTGACCACGACCGACGCACCTTCGGTCGCGAAGAGCAGTGCGTGCTGTCGGCCGATGCCGCGCCCCGCGCCGGTGATGACGCAGATGCGCCCGTCGAGTGCACCCATGATCGTTCCCCCTCCCGACACGGTCCGCGCTCGCGCGAACCGGTGCGGCTCAGCTCTGTGGCGCGGCCTCGGCCGCCTTGCGCGCTTCCATTTGCTGCATGCGCGACGCGAGCTCGGCCAGGAACGGATGTTCCTCGGTCTTGATCGTGCGCGGTAGCGTGTCGGCGATCTGCTCGGGGGTCCATCGACCGAGACCGGGAGCGAACATGCTCCGCACTTCTTTCGGCTGGTTCCACACCGAGATGCGTGGGCCGACACAGGTGTAGATCTGCCCGGAGATGTCCCTGGCCTGGTCGGACAACAAGTAGACGACCATGGGTGCGATGTCCTCGGGCATGCCCATCTCGAGCCCGAACGGCACCTGATCGCTCATGCGGGTCTTTGCGACCGGTGCGATAATATTCGCGTTGACGCCGTACTTCAGCCCGGTGAGCGCGGCGCTCTTCGTGAGCGACACGATGCCGCCCTTGGCGGCCGAATAGTTGGCTTGCGCGGTCGAGCCGATGAACGCACCCGAGGTGAATCCCACGAGCGAGCCTCCGGTGGGCTGCTTGCGCATGACCGCCATTGCGGCGCGAAAGACGGTGAAGGTGCCCTTGAGGTGCACCCGTACGACATCGTCCCATTCGGCCTCGGACATGTTGAACAGCATGCGCTCGCGCAGGATGCCGGCCACGCAGACCACACCGTCGATCGAGCCCCAGTTGGTGATGGCGGCGTCGACGATGGCTTGACCGACCGCCATCTCGCTCACGTCGCCGGCCACCGCGACGGCTGTGCCACCTGCGGCGACGATCTCGGCGACCACGCCGTCGGCGACCGCGCTCGTGGGGTTCGAGCCGTCCATGGTCACGCCGTAGTCGGCGACGACCACTCGCGCGCCCTCGGCTGCTGCCGCCAAGGCCACGGCCTTGCCGATGCCGCTACCCGCCCCCGTCACTGCGATGTTCTTGCCCTCGAGAAAGCCGGCCACCTGCGTATCCCCTTCGTGTCGTACGAGTCGTCACACTGCGGCTGGTTGCCGGCGGCGCGGACGCGCTCGCCGCGGCGCGAACGCGCTCGCCGCGCAGGGAACCCGGTGACATTACCTTTGGCACCCATGACCGGGCGACTCGTGGGTGAAGTGGCAGTGGTGACGGGCTCGACGGCCGGCCTCGGCAAGGAAGTGGTCCGGCTGTTCGCGGCCGAGGGGGCGCGCACGGTTGTCACGGGCCGCAACGGCGAACGGGGCGAGTCGTTCGCCTCGTCGATCCGGGCCGCGGGCGGCGAGGCCACGTTCGTGCGCGCCGATCTCACGGTCGAGGCCGAGGCCCGCGCCCTCATGCGCGCCGCGGCTGACCGGTACGGCCCGGTGACCGTGCTCGTCAACAATGCCGTCGCGCCCGAGGTAGTCGCCGCGGACCGACAGTTGCTCGACGTGCCGGCGCAGTTGTGGGAAGACATGTACCGAGTGAGCGTCGTCGGCGCAGTGTGGCTGATGCAGGAGGCGATGCCCGCGATGATCGCCCTCGGACACGGGTCGATCGTCAACATCTCGTCGCGCACCGCCGAACGTTCGTCACCGAAGCTCGCGGCTTACACCGCGGCGAAGGGTGCGATGAACGCTCTCACCCGGAGCGTCACGCTCGACTACGCGCGTCGGGGTATCCGGTGCAACACCGTGCAACCCGGCTACATCATCCACGAGGCGCGCGACGCAGACCTCACCCCTGAGCGCCGGAAGTACATCGAGGACATGAGCCTCACCCGTCCGGCCACAGCACTCGACGTGGCGTATGCGATCCTCTTCCTCGCGTCGCGAGAAGCCGAATGCATCAGCGGTGTCACGCTGCAAGTCGACGGTGGGTCATCGTTCGCCCGTTCGCGCACCATGGACTGACCGCGCCAACCGGCGAGGAACGCTGACGAACACGTGAGGAAAGGGACAATGACGACATCCACGTTGCTGCGAGGCAAGGTTGTGATCGTGTCGGGTGTCGGCGTGGGCTTCGGCCGCGACCTGGCCCTCGCTATGGCCGAGCACGGCGCGCAGGTGGTCATGGGGGCACGACGCGACACAACGATGCGGTCGGTGGCCGACGAGATCGCCGCGATGGGCGGCGAAGGCGTGTGGCAAACCTGCGACATCACCGATCCCGCGCAGTGCGCTGCGCTCGCGCAATTCGCAGTCGACACCTTCGGCGGGCTCGACGTGTTGGTGAACAACGCCTTCGATCCCGGCGTGTTGAAGGGCAGCCCCTACGAGTGGGAACCGTCCGGCGATCCGGTCACCTGGGAACCGTTGCTCACCGCGGATCTCGACCCCTTCCGTCGGGCCATGGAGGTCAACTTCTTCGGCACGATCAACATGACCCGTGCCGCCGTCCCCCACATGCAGGCGCGCGGCGAGGGACGCGTGATCATGATCAACACGCAGAGCTCGATGTGGATCAAGGCCACCCACGGCGCGTACGCCGCGTCGAAGGGCGCCCTGTGGACCGTCACCAAGACGCTCGCACGCGAACTCGGTCCCCTCGGCATCCGCGTCAACGGTCTGCACCCCGGTTTCATCGACGGCATACCGGTGTCGAAGTCGATCAACGAGAGCGCGGAACGCGTGGGTATGCCGGTCGAGCAGTTGCGCGACGCGATCGCGGCCGAGACCTGCCTCGGCTACCTGCCGCCCGGCGACGAGCTCGCGGGCGCCGCCGTGTTCTTCGCGTCGGATCTCGCGCGACCGATCACCGGCCAGGCCCTCGCGATCAACGCGGGCCACTGGTTGCACTGATGCGGCGCGGTGAGCTTCTGGTAGTCGCAGCGCGCTGCTTTGCGCGCCGCTGCTACCACCAGAAGGCTCTCAAGCGGGCGTGAGGGCGTGAGGGCGCGCGGGCGCCGGTTTCGCGTCGCCTCGCGTCACGCCACACCGCCTGCGCAGGTGCGCACGCGCGAATTACAACGGTGGCATCCGTCGGGAGTCGACAGACCCTGGCTATGTTGCCCCCAGGCGTCGGGCGGACTCCGCGTGGCAACACGTGCCTTGTCGGCACGGTCGCGTTCGTGGGTCGGGGTCAGCCAGCGAGCATCCCCGACGACGAATGGTGACAGGTGACGGAACGCAGCCGATCCCCGTGGCAGCAATCCGAGCGAAGCGAGCACGTCGCAGAGCGGCTCGCGGCACTCGCGGACTCGCGAACCGACGATCACACCCGCGCGCTCCAAGCGCGTGTGGTGCTCGAAGGAATGCGACATTTCGCGGGCCTCGTCGACATCGACGGCACGTTACTCGACATCAACAAACGCGCCCTCGACACGACCGGGCTGTCGCGCGGACAGATCCTCGGCCGGCCGTTGTGGGACACGCCCTGGCTCCAGGCAAACCCCCGGGCGCGCGAGCAACTGCGAACGCTCGTCGACCGCGCACGCTCCGGCGAGACGACCACCGACGTGATCCTGTACCGATCAGCCCTCGGCGTGCTGAACGACATACCGGTCGAGGTGAGCTTTACACCGGTCCGTGACGCGCGCCACGGCATCGTGTTCCTCGTGGTCGAAGCACACAACATCACGGCTCGTCGTGCAGCCGAGGCGATCATCGAAGCGAAGAATCGTCAACTCGCCGAGTCCGAAGCACGCTTTCGCGCGCTGGCCGAGAACACCTCCGACCTGGTGTGCCTGCACGACCCCGACGGCGTGTACCAGTACGTGTCGCCGTCGGTGCGCAAGCTCCTCGGGTACGAGGCCGCCGAGCTCGTCGGCGCCCAGCCGATCGAGCGTGTGCATCCCGAGGACCGTTCGCTCGTGCAGTCTGCGTTACACGCCGTCGGTGCGAGCGGCACGCCGAACCAGGAGCTGCGCTATCGGATACGCAGGCGCGGTGGTGCATACGTGTGGTTCGAGTCGGTGATCACAGCGATCACCGGGGCCGACGGCAACGTCATGCAGCTGCAGTCATCGTCGAGAGACATCACCGTGCGCAAGCGCACCGAGGACGATCTCGTGCGACTCGCATTCCATGACGAGCTGACCGGACTCCCCAATCGCGCACTGCTGCTCGATCGCATCAGCCAGGCGCTGAAGGTTACGCGCCGCACACGCCAGAACGTGGCCGTGCTCTTCGTCGACCTCGACGGCTTCAAGGCGGTCAACGACACCATCGGGCACTACGCGGGTGACGCAACGCTCGTCGCGGTGGCCGAGCGACTCACCGGGATGGTGCGCCCCGGCGACACGCTCGCACGCCTCGGCGGCGACGAGTTCGTGATGCTGTGCACGTGTGTCGACAACACGCAGGCGGCCACCACGGTCGCGAGTCGCGTGCTCCACGCGCTGAAACAACCATTCACCGTGTACGGCCGCACAATCGACTTGTCGGCCAGTATCGGGATCGCGATATCGGCGGGCAAGGATGAACCCCTTCGCCTCGTCGAGAACGCGGACACCGCGATGTACGAAGCCAAACGAGCGGGCCGCAGCCGGTACTCGTTGTTCGACCCCGACGAGCGAAACTCGGCGCTGAGCAAGCTCGCGACGGAGTTCGCGCTCCGCCGCGCGGTCGAGCGCGGCGAGCTTCGGCTCCACTACCAACCGGAGATCGACCTGCGCACCGAGAAAGTCGTCGGCTTCGAGGCGCTCGTGCGTTGGCAGCGCGACGACGGCACGTTGATCCAGCCGAACGAGTTCATCCCCCTGGCCGAGGAGACCGGTCTCATCGTGCCGATCGGGCGCTGGGTCATCGAAGAGGCATGCCGACAGATCTGTCGCTGGGAGCGCATGCGCCCCGATCAGCAACGGCCGCGTGTGTGGGTGAACCTGTCGGCCCGCCAGCTCGGTGAACCCGATCTCGTACCCACGATCGAGGCCGCGATCCGCGACTGCGACATCTCGCCCGAGTCGATCTGCCTCGAAATCACCGAGTCGGCGCTCATGCAGGATGCGGAGGCCGCCACCGCGCAGCTCGATCAGCTTCGTGGGCTCGGCATCAGCCTCGGGATCGTCGGTTTCGGGACGGGGGACTCGTCGGTCGCCTACTTGATCCGCTTCCCGCTCGATGTCTTGAAGATCGATCGCTCGTTCGTGGCCGGACTGGGTATCGATCCGGAATCCGAGACGATCGTGGCCGCGATCATCGACCTCGCGCACGCGCTCGATCTCACGGTGATCGCGGAGGGCGTCGAGAACGAGGTACAACTCGCGGTGCTCCGTCGTCTCGGTTGCGATCAAGCGGTGGGCTTCCACTTCAGCCGGCCGCGCGCGCCCGAGGATCTCACCGAGCTCATCCTCGCCTGACCGCACACGACGTCATTGACATGGCGGCCGGCTCACCGCGCCGAGGGTCGGCGATCGAGCAGTAAGCGCGCGGCGAGCGCAAGGTCCTCGCCCATCGTGGCGGGCGACGCGACACCGCCGACCCACTGCGCGATGCCCGACGACCACACATGGGTGATGATGCGGCACACACCGTCGACGTCGATGCCGGGTGGCGGCGGCGCACCGATCGCCTCGCGCACGATCGCGCCCATCAATTCGTGGAGTTCGCGCGACTTGGTCGCAACGGAGACCGAGGGAGACGACATCGCGGTCATGAGCGCACGCAGCAGGGGTGCCGCGTCATCGGGGACCCGCGAGGCGGCGCGCAGGGCGTCGGCCACTTGCTCGGCGGTGGTGTCACCGCGCCGCGGGCGCATGGCGATGCGTTCTCGCAACTGCTCGACCCAGCGCACGAGACCCTCGGTGAGGATTTCGTCCTTCGACGCGAAGTAGCGGTAGATCGTGCCCAGTGCGACATCGGCCCGTGCCGACACCTCGCGCATCTGCACCGCGTCGTAGCCGCCCTCGCGCGCGAGTTGCATCGCCGCCTGGATGACGCGAGCTCGACGCTCCGCCTGTTTGCGTTCCCGTACGCCGCCTAGTTCCACTGAAGGCGGGTTCTTAGCAGGTCAGCCACCGGTGGAGCCAGACCGCCACTCGGCTCGGTCGCGGTCCCCTACGCTCCCCAGGCCAGCCTTCGAGGGAGGTCCACCATGGTCACCGTGCTGCATCACACGCGCCCGGACGCGATGGCGTCGCTTGTCACCCGGTTTCCCGATGTGGCATTTGTCCCGATCCCGATGACCGGCGTGATCGCCCCCGACGTGCGGGGTGACATCATCCTCACGACCGCGATCGGCGCCGAGACCCTCGTCGACGCGCTGTCGCGGGGGGTGCGATGGGTGCACACGATCGGCACTGGCGTCGATCGATTCCCGGTCGACGCGGTGCAGGAAAGCCAAGTGCTCACGTGCTCGCGTGGCGCGAGTGCGATCCCGATCGCCGAGTGGACCCTCGCCATGATGCTCGCGTTCGAAAAGCGCCTTCCCGACTCGTGGATCACCGCGCCTCCAGTCGCGCCGGGGCGATGGCACCAGGCTGACAACGGCGGCCTCTTCGGCGCGACCGTCGCGATCCTCGGGCTCGGGTCGATCGGGGTCGAGGTCGCGGGTCGCGCGCTCGCGTTCGGCATGCATGTGCGAGGCGTCCGGCGCACGGGCGGGGCACCGTCGCCATTGGCAGGTATCGAGTTGGTGACCACGGCGGCCGACGCCGTCGCCGGCGCGCAGCACGTGGTGATCGCGACCCCGCTGACCCCGAAAACGCACCATCTCGTCGACGCCTCGCTGTTCGCGCAGTTCGCTCCCGGAGCGCACCTCGTCAACATCGCACGCGGCGCCATCATCGACCAGGACGCGCTCCGCGTCGCGCTCGACGACGGCACGCTCGCGTGCGCGTCACTCGACACGGTCGACCCCGAGCCACTGCCCGACGACCATTGGCTCTACACACACGCCCGCGTGCGGCTGAGTCCGCACATCTCGTGGTGCATGCCATCAGCCATGCCGCTGCTCTACCAGATGTTCGGCGAAAACCTCGGCCGCTACCTCGCGGGAACGCCGCTCGCGGGCATCGTCGATCGGGGCGAGCGGTATTGATCGAACCGCCGCACGCGGCGGCACCACACCAGGCACACTGGCCACCGTGAAGCTGCCCGACAGCCCCCACGACCGCCGAACCCGCAACGAGGCGTTGACCCAGCTCGCCAAGCGCCTCGCCATCGCGGGCGTGCCCACGTTGATCGTGGCCGCGCTCGCACATGCACTCGGGGTGCTGTGGTTCCTCGTGCTCATCGCGGTCGTGTTCATCGTCTATCTCGTGGTCTTCGAGGCATGAGTGCGATCTCGTCGATGATCCGGCAACGCTCCGGCCCTTCATCGGACCGCCGCTGACCGAAGATTCGGCGCGATGGCGTGCCCGATGCCAAGATCGACAGTGCGATCGCCGCGCACCGCGAGCGTTTCGTCACGGTGGGCATGTTCGAGAACGCGCTCGTGCTATTGCACCTCGTACAAGACATCGAGATCAAAAGCTCGAGCGAGGCGCAAGCCGGCGCGACCACCCTCGGTGGCGAAGGTCGGGTCGGCGAGATGCGCCCATGGCGTTCCGACAGCCGCCGCGCGGTCGACCACCACGAACCGCACACCGAGATCGCGGAGCGCGGCGAGCGACGCGTCGTCGGGTAGCGATGCCACAGCGCGCTTCATCGCGAAGTACGAG
>JANMVY010000398.1:0-3358 GCA_031393535.1 Actinomycetes bacterium
GTCCACGCGGATCGGTCCCATGGCCTGGGGCAGCCAGGGCATGGTGTTCCTCGGCGAGGACCTCATGCAGACACGCGACTACAGCGACGAGACCGCCCGGGTCATCGACGAAGAGGTCGAGCACATCCTGCGCGCCCAAGAAGACCGCTGCCGGGTTGTCCTCACTGAGTACCGCAACGCACTCGACCTTGTAGCCCGTCGCCTGCTCGAGTACGAAACCGTCGACGGCGCCGAAGTCAAGCGGCTCGTCGAAATGAGCCGTACAACCGTGGCAACCGCCCGACCCGTTGCGCCGGCCACGGTCGCGGTTGGTGGCGAACCGGTCTCCGAACACTGAGCGCTCGCCGGTGCGTTACGTCGCCGTCGCCGTCGTGGTGGGGCTCGCCCTGGTCGTCGCATGGCTCGCGCAACGTCGCCGTCCCGCTGCACCGGTGCGAACGGGTTGGAACCTCCCCGAGCAACTCGACAGAGACGACTTCGCGCGGCCCGAGGCACCGTTCCTCGTCGCCGTCTTCACGTCGGCCACCTGTGCCACTTGCGCCGAGATGATGCGCAAGGTCGAGGTGCTGGCCAGCGATACCGTCGCGATACACGAGGCGGAATTCGGCCGCGACCGGCGACTGCACGAGCGATACGGCATCGATGCCGTGCCCGCGGTGGTCATCGCCGACTCGGCCGGGGTCGTGCGCGCATCGTTCCTCGGCCCGACGACCGCGTCGGACCTCTGGGCTGCGATGGCCGAGTTGCGTGAACCGGGCTAGCGGAAACCGCCTGCGTCATGCACGGCCGGCTTCACCCCACTCGAAACCCGATCGCTAGTTCCCGAGCGAGACCAGGCCTCCGAGGTCGAGGAGCGAGACACTGGCCGAGTCGGGCACCGCCCCCGCGACCGTGCGATCGGTGGCCCCGACCAGGTCACGCTCGGCCACGACGGGCGCCGTGGCCTCGATGATGACGGTGAACGTGCCCCGGCCGAGGTCGGCGAGCGGCACCGTCAGCCGAGCACCGGGTTGCAATTCGACCGACGCGTACTTCGGTGGCGTCGCCGCGACGCCGCCCGCGAGCACCACCAGGCGGATCTGGGCGATCGACTTCACGTTCGGGTTCACGATGAGCACGCTCGACGCGGCCTGGTCGGCATCGACCACATCGGCGAACAGCCGAGTGGACGCGACCGCGGTGCCCGTGCTCACCGCCACACCCGCACCGGGCGACCCCGGCGCAACCGTGACGAGCCGCTCCGCGACGATGGCGGAGCCGTCGGCGGAGCGCACGACCAGTGTGTACTCGGCGCGGGCTGTCACGAGCGCGGCAAGCCGGGGCTCGTTGTGCAGATCCAACTGCGAGTGCTGGCCGGGGCGCACCGTGAGCTGGAAGGGCTCGACCGCAATGGCGGTGTCCTGTGGCCGTATCTCGACATCGACCTCGGCCGGCTCCTGGTTCGGGTTGTAGACCACCACCCGTTCCTGGCGACCGCCACCCAGACGACCGGCCGCGAACACCCACGCGGGTGCCGGCGCGCCGATGCCCGACGACAACGCGATCCCCCTGCGTGTCTGGCCGTCGTTGAACACCTGGAGCCGGTCGACCACGATCCGACCCGAGCGAGTGGTGGCGACCGCGGCCACCTCGGCCGCGACCGCGACCCCTGCGGTGGCGAGATCGACCCCGACGACGGAACCGCCCGGCACGACAAGTCCTTTGAACACCTCGGGCGTGCCGCGGAACCCGGTGTCGGTGGAGAACGCGACATCGACCACCGCATCGCCCGGGAAAGGGTTGAAGAACACGAGCACCTCGCGCGCGATCGGCGCATCGCCCACCGTGGCGGTGGTTCCTACCGGGACGTACCAGGTGCTCGACGCGGTCGACGCACACGGACCCCGATCGGTGCCGGCCGGACCCACCACGCTGTGCTCGACGAGCACCCCACCACCCGCGACCTCGACGGTCGCGCTCGCGTACGGGGCCTGACCGACCACTTCCGCGAGGCGATACTCGACGCGCGACCGCGGTGCCAGGGTCCAGGACTTTCGCACCGGCTGGGGTCGCACGCCCGCGACCGGCCTGCTGGCATACACGGTCAGTGATCCCGCACGCTCGGCATCGGTGGTGTTGACGAGTACCACGTGATGATCGGCGAGGCCCTTGTCGACCGAGGTTCCGCCATTGCAGAACCACAGCGCGCTCATCGCATCGGCCTTCGCCACGATGGGGCCGAGGAGCGCGGTGTCGCGGGTGGACGACGAGACGACCTCGCGGCTGTGGTCGCCGAAAACGAACGCCGCGACGACGAGCGCCACGATGACGACGATGGCCGGCCAGCGCGCAGCCTTCACGAGGACCGCCGCCGCTCGCGGAGGGCGTTGAGTCGCGCCAACGCCAGCAGCCAGATCACAACCTGGCCGACGAGCATGAGGCGCGTCGACCGCGGCGTGCTGTAGTCGAGCGATGCGTTTGCAGCCGTCGCCGGCTCGAACACGTTCGCCCAGCCGAGGGCGTCGCTACGGGCGACGTCGCCGCCGGCGACCCGCAGCCTCCAGTTCGTCGAGGCGTTCGTCGCGAGATAGAGCCGCGCCCCGGCCGCGAGCGGGCCGGTTGCGCGGATGCCGTCGGGCGACGTCACGACGAGCGCGGGAATCGCGTTCGTTCGGTCTGTGAGCCGACTCGTTCCCGCAAGTGGGTCGGCGGTGAAGTCGGTGCCGCTCGCCAGCACCGCCCGGATCGGGATCCAGGAGTTGTTGCGATAGACCGTGACGGCTTCGTTGACGCTCTCGACCCGTTCGAGGTCGAGCTGCGCCCCGAACGTGCGGCCAATCACCGGGGGCACCGGCCGCACCTCGCCGCGAAGCGGCGCAGGAACCAAATGGTCGGCGACGACCACGTAGCGAATGCCGAAGACGGCGAGCAGCTGTCCTAGTCGGTTCGTGTCGCCCGACGCGGCACGAGCGATGGCCTCGCGCACGAGCTGCGCGCCGGTGGTGTCGGGGCCACCCCATCGGTCGAGCAGCGTCGGGGCACGGCCATCGGTGGTCGCGTAGGCCAAACCGACCGCGCTCGTCGCGAGCGCACCCCGCGCGAGGTCGAAACCGGCCACCGGCAAGATCGCCGGGTCACCGATCCACAACACCCGCGGGGTCCCCTCTTCGGGGTGGGCGAACAGCCCGGCGTATGAACGTTCGAAATCGCGGCGCGGCATCTTCCACCGGCCGTCGACCGTGCCGACGAGGAACGGGACGAGCAACATCGCGACCGCGCCCGCCGCCGCGAACGGGGCGAGCTGGCGCCACCCGAATCGGTGCCGGTGCAGATCGATCTCGAAGGCGGCCACGCCGAGCGCGGTGGCGAGTGCCAGCCC
>JANMVY010000041.1:0-3461 GCA_031393535.1 Actinomycetes bacterium
TCCCGAACCAGCTGCGCCACGCGGAGCAAGCGCACGAGGTTGCCGTTCGTAGTCGCGACAACACCGCGAGAGGCATCGCGACCGAGCAAGCCATCATCGACCGCTACGACCGGCCCCTGCATCGCTACCGGCACCGCGCCGCCATTGACGCCGCGAGAACATCGCTCGAATCGCGAACTGCGTTGATCCGGGGCCTCGACGGCACGCTCGCGCACGAGAAGGCGAAGCTCGACGCGATCAGCATTGCGCTGCGGGACGCACGGGGCAGCGGCCGCCGGCCCGGATGGGAACACAAACTCGCCGCCGTCCGCTCGGCGATCAACGCCGACCTCGAGGTCCGAGCGGCGCGAGCGGCCGACCGTACGCCACGCGTGGTGATCGACGCATTGCGAGAGCGACCCGAGGACCCGGACCGCGCGCGGCTATGGGATCACGTCGCCGCTCGCGTCGACCAGCATCGAGCCGCGTTCGAGCCCAAACACGGCCTTCTCGGCCTCGACGACCCGAACTGGCCTGCGTACAACCAAAGTCGCCGGTCCGTGTTCGCGGCAGCGACCGAACTCGACCCCACCCCACGACCTGACCTTCGCACACTCCCCGACCTCAACCACGAACGAGAGCGGAACCGCCAGCACGAACGAGACCTCGATCACGACGTCGGCATTGAGATGTGAGCTGCCGCCAGCGCGGCGAACGTGACCCAGTCGTCCACACTTGCGTAGACAACTGGCGTCATGTCGTGGCGAGTTGGTCCAAGATGTCGCGATGTCGTGCTATCGACGCGGTCACACGTTCGACGAGGACCGAGTCACGCCCGGCGAGCTGATGAATTGCTTCGCTCACAACATCGGCGACGCTGACACCACACTGCTCGCCAAGACGTGCCACCAGCCCAGACACTGCGTCGGACAACTCGATCACCATGGCCATGCGTACCACCGTAGAACCCTGGCCATCGCGCCGGACCAGCCGGTTCGTTTCGCGAAGAGCTCACGGGCGACGCGCTCGGCGGATTCGAGGTCGAGCGCCGGTCTCACCTTGCTGTAGATGTCGACGCGGGAAAGTCTTCCACCGCCTCGGTGACCTCAACGCCATCCTCACAGCGTCGTTGCCCACAAGCTCAACGACATGTTGAGGCCTGAACACCAGCGTGTTCAGGCCTCAACGCGATCCTCACCGCGCTCTCGACGCCAGCTACAACGAGCGGGACCGCCAACGCCTCGCGAGTGACGGCGGCGCGATGGTGGTCTGCACCGCGACGCGACCGCGCGAACTCACCCCTGGGATCGCTATCGCACCGGGAGGTCCCGTACAGCGAGACGAGTCGGACTCAACGAGGCCACCGCGCCGCGCTCGAGCTCCTCGGCGATTGCCGGAATGTTGGCGATCAGCAATGCCGCGTGAGCCTCGGGGGCGAGGTCGCCAACACCTCGCATGTGAATTACCGAGGGGCTCGTCGCGCGCCGCAACGCGAGCAGCATCGGGAAATCGCTGTCGGCGGTAACGATCACGAATTTGTCGGCAACCGCACGATCGAAAATCGCGTCATCAGTCGCGGTCAACAGGCCAAGCGCGCCGACATGTGTCGCCGCGTATCCCGCGCCAACAAGCAGCGCCGCGACGCGGGGCGACAGGTTCGCGTCGATCAGCAGTTTCATGCCGGGCGGGCGAGCGGAACCTCTCGCTCGTTCACGACGAACGACGCATACTCGAGCGCAGCCAAGATGTCGGCCCGCTCGATGTACGGATAGTCAGCGAGGACTTCATCTGCGGTGCGCCCAGCAGCGAGCTGGCCCAACACCGTGCTCACCGTGACCCGAAGATCGCGAATGCACGGAAGGCCACCCATTCGCTCAGGGTCGACGGTGATGCGCTCGAAGTCCACAAGCCCATGATACGCCTCATCGTGCGCGTGGCGAACGCCTGCGACGAGACCGCTTGGCTACGCTCAGGTTGCGGCGAACAATCCTGCCGCGACGCGCTCGGCGGCCTCGATGTCGAGCGCCGGGCGGACCTTGCTGTAGATGTCGAGCGTCACGGCGATATTCGCATGGCCGAGGCGCTCGGACACGACCTTGGTGTGAATGCCCTTTTCGAGCGCCATGGTGGCCCAGGTATGACGCAGCCCGTGGAACGAAATGCGCGGGAGCCCGGCTCGGCGAATCCACGCTTCGAACCGCTTGCTGAGCACGTCCGGGTGGAGGTGTGTGCCGTCTTCGCGGGTGAACACACGGCCGGTCTCAACCCAGGCCGGGCCGAGCGCCAGTCGACGCTCGGACTGGCGGGCGCGGTGCGCCCGCATGACCGCCACCGTCCCGAGATCGAGAGCGACCTGTCGGGTGCCTTTCTTCGTCTTGGGTGGCGAGAACACCAGTTCGCCGTACACCGCGATGACCGACTCCTCGACACGGAGAAACGCACGTTCGAGATCGATGTCCTTCCAACGGATCGCGGCGACTTCGCCGCGTCGCATACCGGTGGTCGCTGCAAGGACGAAGGCCGCGTACAGCGGTTCAGCGAAACACGCCCCGAGGAACTGGCGCAGCTCGTCGGTGGTCCACACGTTGTCGACACTCGTGAGCGCAGGCAGCGATGGCAACGCGACATTGTGGGCAACGTTGCGTGCGACGAGCCCCAGACGCTCCGCGTCGACCAAGGCCTTGTGCAGCACCCGGTGCGTGTGGACCACGGTGCGTGGATGCAGCCCCTGGCGACGAAGGCCGCCAGAGGTCAGCAATTGGGCGTACGCCAGCTCGATGTCGAGTGGCCGCAGGGCCTGAAGTCGAATGGGGCCGAGCATCGGCCGGATTCGGCGCAAGCATTCCTCATACGTCATGGCGGTCTTCGCCTTGACCCGCCGGCCGACGGTGATCGCGTCGAGCCACGAGTTCAGATACTCGTCGAGCGTCTCGTCGGTGCGCTCGACGAAGGTGCCGTCGACGAGAGCGGAGATGGTGCGGCGCAACGCGTCCTCGGCCGCCTTGCGGGTACGGAACCCGGAGCGCCGTTGCTGGCGGCGCCGCCCTGTTGCGGGGTCGATGCCACGATCGGCGACGAAGGACCATGTTGCCCCGCGCTTCGTGACTGAACCACGCATGGCGTGACCATACCGCGCATCCGTGACCAATCCGTGACCACATCAGCAAGTTTCCATGTTTTTCACGCTCGCCGAAGTTGGGGCCTAGACCCGCACGCTGGTAGTTTGGTCGACGGAGGGATGGCAGAGCGGACGAATGCGACGGTCTTGAAAACCGTTGAGCCTCCGGGCTCCGGGGGTTCGAATCCCCCTCCCTCCGCCACGCTGTCCTGATGGAACCACCACGCACTCGCCGCGTCGGCGTTCGCGCACGGGCGCTAGCATCGATCTCCGCAAACCTGGAGCGGTGGCCGAGTTCGGTCGAAGGCGCTCCCCTGCTAAGGGAGTAGGGCCCTAAAAAGGTCCTCGTGGGTTCAAATCCCAC
>JANMVY010000416.1:0-3803 GCA_031393535.1 Actinomycetes bacterium
GGTCGCGATCGTCCTTCCCAACGGCGTCGACGTGTTCGTCGCGGTGGTCGCCGCATGGAAGCTGGGCGCGGTTCCGCTGCCGCTTTCGCATCAGCTACCCCAACCGGAGCTCGACGCGGTGCTCGCAATCGCGGAGCCGGCATTTGTGCTGCGACAACCGATTCCGAGCGGCGGCGACGATTCACCGCTACTCGCGGTGCCCCTCGTGCATTGGAAGGCGATGGCCACGGGTGGCAGCACGGGTACACCCAAGGTCGTGCTCGACGAGGCGCCACCGGTCGCCGATCCGTTCGCCCCGCAGAACTTCATGCAGCTCGATGGCTCGATGTTGGTCGCTGGTCCGCTCTATCACAGTGGGCCGTTCATCAACTCGATCCGTGGGCTGCTCGCCGGCGCGACTGTGGTGCTCATGGAGCGCTTCGACGCCGAGCGGGCGCTCGCACTCGTGCAGCGTCATCGCGTCGACTGGGTGTTCCTCGTGCCGACGATGCAGCACCGGGTCTGGCGGCTCGGCGCCGAGGTGCGCGGCCGGTACGACGTGTCCACGTTGCGCGCGGTCGTGAGCTCGGGTGGCCCGTACCCGGTATGGCTCAAAGCAGCGATGATCGGTTGGCTCGGTGCGCAAACCATCCACGAGGCATACGGCGGAACGGAGCAACTCGGGGGAACCGCCATTTCCGGCATCGAAGCCTTGGCCAAGCCCGGGTCGGTCGGACGCGTGCGACCCGGATTCGAGATGTGCATCCGCGATGACGAGGGCGGTGATCTTGCGCCGCACAAGGTGGGCCAAATCTGGTTCCGGCCGGTAGACGGCGCGGCGACCTTCCGCTATCTCGGAGGGGTCGCTTCGTCCGAAACACAATCCGATACACAATGGGGATCGTTCGGCGACGTCGGCCATGTCGACGATGACGGCTACTTGTTCATCGCCGACCGCCGCACCGACCTCATCGTGAGCGGCGGCGCGAACGTGTACCCGGCCGAAGTCGAAGCGGCCATCGAGTCGCACCCCGCGGTCCGGTCGAGCGCGGTGATCGGGTTGCCCGACGCCGATCTCGGCCAGACCGTGCACGCCATCGTCGACGTCGCCGGCGATACCGCCGATCTGGCCGAAGCGTTGCGGGCCCACGTTGCCGCCCAGCTCGCGTGGTACAAGGTTCCGCGCACCGTCGAACTGGTGCACGAATCGTTGCGCGACGAGGCGGGCAAGGTCCGCCGGTTCGCGCTACGGGCCGAGCGCGTCGGGCAACGCCCGTGAGCGGGTCGGCGGTGCTCATCGAGCTCGATCACGGGCTGCTCACCATCACGCTCAACGAGCCGCAGTCGCGCAACGCGCTCACACCTGAAATCGAGGCCGGTCTGCTCGACGGTCTTCGGCGCGCCGCCGACCCTGCGGTGCGCGCGGTGCTGCTCACCGCGACGGGTACCGCCTTTTGTGGCGGCGGCAACATTCGCGAGATGGAGGCCAACGAGACCGCGAGCGCCGCACATGTCCGCGCGCGCGCCGACTTCATTTCGTCGCAGTTGTGGCGCCCGCTCTACGAGTTGGCCAAGCCGGTCATCGCCGCGGTCAACGGCTGGGCCGTCGGCGCGGGCATGGCCCTGATGCTCGCCGCCGATCTGCGACTCGCGTCGGATCGCGCCCAGTTCCGGCTCGGTTTCTCGCGACTGGGTCTGTCGCCGGACATGGCGTCGGCATGGATGCTCCCGAGGCTGATCGGCTTGGCGTCGTCGCTCGAGTTGATGCTGACCGACCGTACCCTCAGCGCGGCCGACGCGATGGCGCTCGGCGTCGTGCACCGGGTCGTGGCCCACGACGAGTTGGGCACCGCCGCGGTCGCGCTCGGGCGCGAGCTCGCCGCGGGCCCCACTGTCGCGTTCGCGGCGACGAAGCGCCTGATGCACCAGAGCTTCGAAGTCGACCTCGATCGTGCGATCGCCGCCGAGGCCGCGACACAAGCGGCGCTGCTGCAGACCCGTGATCACGCCATCGGCGTCGCCGCGTTCCGCACGAGGCAGCCGCCGCAATTCGAAGGGAGGTGAGGTGAGGGCGAATCAGGTGTGCGGTTGCCGACGGAGCGCGAGCACAGCCTCGGCTTCTGAGTCCATGCCCATGGGGGGCCGCGACGTGGTGTGTTGCATGCCACCGTCGGAGACGATCTGTTGGCCGGTGACGTACGACGACAGGTTCGACGCGAGGAACACCGCGACACCGGCGGTCTGACCGACGTCGCCGATGTGGCCGAGCGGCGTCGACGCACCGACCACGCGTACCCATTCGGCGATCTGCGGATTGTCGGCGATGGCTTTGGTGACCGCTTCGGTTCGGTGCGTTCCGGGCACGATGCAGTTGACCCGTAAGCCGTACCGGGCCAGTTCGAGCGCGGCGGAACGCGTGACGTGCGCGACCCCCGCGTTCGCGGCGCCGTATCCGGCCGCGTTCGGCGCGGCGACCACGCCACTCAACGACGACACGTTGATGATGCGGCCCGGGGTTGCGAGGCCGATCATGGCGAGTGCTTCGACCTGCATCGAGAGCATCGTGGTCGACAGGTTCTGTGTGACGACGTCGTCCCACTCGTCGAGCCCGATGTCGAGGAACGGCCGCGGTCCTTTCGTGCTGCCGACCGTGTTCACCGCGACATCGAATCGGCCGAACCGGGCAATCGTCGCGTCGACCAACGCTTCGATCGATGTCTTGGATCGCGCATCGGTGTGGCAATAGAACGCGTCGCGGCCGAGCGCTTCGATCTCGTGCACGGCATCGTTGCCGTCGAGCAGATCCGCGATGACGACGTGGCAGCCGGCGCGCGCGACCGCGACCGCGCACGCCCGGCCGATGCTCTGGGTACCACCGGTCACTATGGCCACCGAGTCACGCAAGCCGAGCAGATCGTCGTCGATGGTGAACGGGGCGCGGGTCCCTACGGGGCGGGTGCCATCACCCGATCGCGATTCGCTCACCACGATCACACCTCGATCTTGTAGAGCTGCGCCGCGTTGTCGCGCACGATCTGATCGAGCTGCGACGGGTTCACGAGCTCGGAGAAACGGTCGCGCATCGCTTCGGAGTTCGGCCATGTCGCGTCGGAGTGCGGGTGGTCGCTCGCCCACATCAGCCGATCGAGGTTGAGCATGTCGAGGCAACGCAGCGCGATCTCGTCGTCTTGGAAGGTGACGTAGATGTTCTCCTTGAAGTAGTCCGACGGCAGCCGTTGCAGCGTGTCGTAGGCCTTCGCCTCGGCACCGGGCGCCATCGAGACCTTCCCGATCCATTTGTGGTGACGCTTGTAGAGGGTGTCCATGCGGAACATGAAGTGCGGTGCCCAACCGGCGTCGGCTTCGACGCACACCACCCGGAGGTCGGGGTGACGATCGAACACCCCACCGAAGATCAAGGTTCCGAGCAGATCCTGGTTGGCGTGGAAGATGCCCAAGAACCCGTTCATGCCGGGCCCGCGCCACCGGCGCCCCTCACCCGATGTGAGGATGTGGAACGACACCGGCAGGTCGAGGTCGATGACGGCTTCCCAGAGCGGGTCGTACATCGGGTGGTGCCAGTCCTCGACGCCGGGGAACCCGGGCAACATCACGCCCCGCAGCCCGAGGGCCTTGATGCGCTCGAGGTCGCCGATGGCCTCCGCGGGTGTGCGCACCGCGGTCTGGCCGATGCCGAGCAGACGGTCGGGCGCGATGGCGCACCACTCGGCCAGCCATCGGTTGTAGGCATCGAAGCAGGCCTTCTTGTAGTCGAGATCGGGATGCGCGCACAGGAGCATGCCGACCGACGGGAAGATCACCTC
>JANMVY010000487.1:0-5367 GCA_031393535.1 Actinomycetes bacterium
CGAACGACCAGGCGAGCACGGCCGTGATCGCGAGGAGTTGTTCGAGGAGCAGATCGGCGCCGCCGCCGAAGAACACGCCCTCGTTTGTGATGGCCTCGTTCACCTTCGCGTCGGCGAAGAACCCGAGCAACACGCCACCGACGATTCCGCCGACCATGTGCACGCCCACGACGTCGAGCGCGTCGTCATAGCCGAAACGGAACTTGAGCTGGAGAGCGAAGAAACAGATCACCCCTGCGGCGAGGCCGATCGGAATGCTCGCCAGACCACCGACGTAGCCGGCGCACGGCGTGATGGCGACCAGGCCGGCCACGATGCCCGACGCGGCGCCGAGCGTGGTGAAATGCCCCTGCTTGAGGCGCTCGACCAAGAGCCATCCCATCATCGCCGCGGCACCCGCGACGAACGTGTTGAGGAACGCCTGCACGGCGACACCGTTCGCACCCGACGCGCTCCCCGCGTTGAAGCCGAACCACCCGAACCACAACACTCCGGTGCCAAGCATCACCAAGGTCATGTTGTGGGGTGGCATGCCCTCGCTCGGCCAGCCGCGGCGCTTGCCGAGCACCAACACCATGGCGAGCGCCGCAACACCAGCGTTGATGTGAATGGCCGTGCCACCGGCGAAGTCGAGCGAACCCCGCTTGCCGAGCCAGCCCACGAGCTCGCCGGCCGAGTTGGTGCCGTAAATCCAGTAGATCACCGGCGTGTACACCAGCAGCGACCACACAGGCACGAAGAGCATCCAGGCACTGAACTTCATTCGGTCGGCCACCGCGCCCGAGATCAAGGCCGGGGTGATCGACGCGAACGTCATGAGGAAGATCACCGGCACCAGCGCGTCGCCGTGGAGATCCTGCAACCCGGCGAAGTCGAAACCACCGATGAAACCGTGGCTCCCCCTGTTGCCCAACGAGTAGGTGACGAGCACCCACAAGATCGGGACGATTCCCAGGCAGACGACGTTCATCATCACCATGTTGAGCACATTCTTCGCGCGCACCATGCCGCCGTAGAACAGCGCCAGCCCCGGCACCATGAAAAGCACTAGTGCCGCGGCGGTCAGCTTCCACGCAATGTTTCCCGGATCCACGTCGACTTCCTCAAATTTCCCGTGAGCAACGCGACAGCTTCTCGACAGATGCTGCCGCAAAGATCAACGCTGTGTTTCCGGTAGGTGAACCGAATCTACCGCAGCCGACGACACGGCCGAGGGTTCGGGTTTGGCAGACTGGGACGATGGGCATACGTCAGGATTGCCGGCACTACTCGACCCGCACCACCGTGCATGGCGAGGTCATCCAGCGGTGCCGGGTGTCCATGGCCGACGAAGCGCCTTTCGCATGCCCCGACCAGTGCGTGTTCTTCGAGCCGCGCCCGATCACCGACGCGGGCTGGCGGCGCTTCGAGGACTGATCACCGGGGTGTCGAACGCCGCGATTCGAAACGCGACGGCGAAACGCGACGGCTCGATGAGGTCGCCCCGCAGCACCAGCGCCTTCATCGACGGCCTTCGGTGCGGCGTCGCTGGAGGAAGACGTGGGCCTTCGCCGCGCCCCACAGCAGACCCGGCTCCTGCAGTGTCGGATCGACATCCGCGAACGACGCCGGCGTGAGGTCGTAGCGATCGTGAGGGAAGTTCCGCCGCGCGAACTCGTCGCGGTCGGGCACAGGTGCGATGAGCGAGTCGAGCACCTCGGTCGGGTAGCAGACCGCGTCGCGTAGCAACGCAAGCGGGTTCACTCGCTGCGTGTCGACATCGGCCAAGAGCAAAGCCCGAACCCGGGAGCCGACTTCGACATGCGCGCGCGTGGCTACCTCGCGCACGAGCGACACGCCGGCCGAATCCAGCGTGACCCGGCGCGTCACACAACGTTCGACCCAGCGCGGTAGTGCGGCGTCGATCGCATCGGCCAGCGCTATCGCGTATTCCTGCAGTGTCGCTTCGTCGGCCGCCGCATCGCTCATCGCGCTCGCGTCATGTCGAACGAATCCGCAACGCGTCATTGAGGTTGCCCGACCGCAGCCCGTCGAGATCGACGGTGACGTAGCGATAGCCGGCGGCCTTCACGGCCGCGACCACCGCCTCGCGCTGCGCAACCATCTGGTCGAGCTCGGCCACCGGCACTTCGATACGAGCCGTGTCGCGGTAGTGGCGCACGCGCAGTGCCCGAAAACCGAGCGCGCGTAACCCGTGCTCGGCTCGTTCGACCGATGCGAGCACGTCGAGGCTCACGGGCGAGCCGTAGGGAAGGCGCGACGCCAGGCACGCCGCCGCAGGTTTGTCCCAGGTGCGCAAACCGAGCGCCTGCGACGCGGCGCGCACGTCGGCCTTCGTGAAGCCGGCGTCGACGAATGGGAAGGCCGCGCCGCGCCGCGCCGCGGCGCTCTGCCCAGGCCGGTGGTCGCCGAGGTCGTCGATGTTGACGCCCAGAACGATGGTCGCGCCCTCGGCCAGGGCCAGTGGCTCGAGAGCATCCATCAAGGCGTCCTTGCAGTGCATGCACCGGTCGGCGTCGTTTGCCCGGTAGGCCGCTCGGGTCATCTCGTCGGTGGCCACCGTGGACCAGCGCAGTTGCCACTCGCGGGCGAGCGACGCGCAGTCGTCGGCCTCGAAGCTCGCGAGCGATGGCGACACGGCCGTCACGGCGTGCGCCCGAGACGCGCCGAGGGTGTCGTGCGCGAGCCATGCGAGCAACGCGGAATCAGCCCCGCCGCTGAACGCGACCACCACTCGATTCAGGTCCCGCAGCCCCCGCCGCAGACAGTCGATGTCGGCCATGTCAGGTTCGCGCCATGAGATCTTCGACCGTCGTGACAAGCCCGGTGTAGAACGCCCCGAACAGCGCGTAGTCGGCCGAGGCGCGGTCGAAACGCATCGTGTACACGACATCCTTGAGGTCGTCGGGGTGCACGCCGAACAGGGTGACACCCCACTCGAAGTCGTCGAGCCCCGTTGAGCCCGTGATCACCTGCACGATGCGTCCGGCGAACTTGCGCCCTGACGTGCCGTGCTCGTGCATCAGCGCACGACGATCGTCATAGGGCAACGTGAACCAGTTGACGTGGGCTTCGCGCCTCTTCGACATCGGATAGAAGCACCACGCGGGCTTTCCCTCGGGCGGCAGTTGGGGGTAGAGCCTCGCGTGCTGCATGGGCTCGGGCACGGCCTGCGAGTACTCGGACAACTCCGTCAAGGACACATACGAGTCGACCACCACGAGGCCGGCACGGGTGAGCGCTGTCTGCGTGTCACGCAGCACCCACATGTCAACACCGAGAAGCATGAATGCCAGATCGGCTTTGTGGCCGAGCACCGCAACCGGCACCACCTGCACGCCCGCAGCCTCGGCCGCCTTGACCGCGGCGACGACCTCGTCGTTGTCGGTGAGGAGACCTCGCGCGCAGAACAAGTGCACGACCGCGAGGCCGGTCGAGGGGGAAACGGAGTCGGTCATGACTTCAGTCTGCCACTCGCTCAGCGCGCGACGTGCGCCCAGCCGAACCGCCCTTTGATGCACAGATTGCCGTGCGCCACCGAGTGCTCGTGCGGTGACTTCACACCCACGATCTCGTTGTCCTGCACGGTGAGGCGCAACGTGCACCCGACCCCGCAGTACGGGCAGATGGTGTCGGTGACCTGCTGGCGGTCCTCGGCCCACGAGCCTTCGGCGCGTTTGTCGAACTCGACCTTGAACGACAGCGCGCCAGTTGGACACACCTCGATGCAGTTGCCGCAGTAGACACACGCACTGTCAGGCAGCGGCGCGTCGAACTCAGTGCTGATGTGCGACGTGAACCCACGGCCCGCGACGGCGATCGCGAAGGTGCCCTGCCACTGGTCACCACACGCGTCGACGCACTTGTAGCAAAGGATGCACTTCGCGTAGTCACGCACGTAGAGGTCGTTGTCGACTTTCGCCGGCTGAGCGACGGTTGCGGCGTCAACGCCGAAGCGCGACGGGTCGGCCCCATAACGATCGTTCCACTCGGCGACGAGCGGCGTGGTCGACAGGTCGACCGACGATCCGAGGAGCTCGAGCACCAGACGCCGCGAGTGCTGCACGCGTGCGGTGTCGGTGTGCACGACCATGCCCGCCTCGGCCGTACGCGAGCACGAGGGCACCAAGGCGCGGCTGCCCTCCACCTCGACCACGCACACCCGGCATGCGTTCTTGGGCGTGAGCGTGTCGCCCCAGCACAACGTGGGCGTGTCGATTCCCGCTTCGCGGCACGCATCCAACAGTGTGCTGCCTTCTGCAACGCGCACCGCGTGGTCGTCGATGGTGCACTCGACGCGACGCCGCGGCGCACCGACCGGTGTCGATTCGCTCACTGCTCCCCCTTCGAGAACAGACCGATGCGGGCCACCGCGGATTCGATGACGTTGTAGGCCGTCTGCCCGAGACCACAGATCGACGCGTCGCGCATTGCGAGGCCGACGTCGCGGAGAAGCGCGAGCTCGCCCGCCGCGTACGCACCAGCGCGTAGTCGTGCGATCGACTCTCGTTGGCGCACCGTGCCCACACGACAGGGCACGCACTGGCCGCACGACTCGTCGGCGAAGAACGTGGCGATGCGCGCAACGAAGGCCGCGAGATCAACGGAGTCGTCAATCGCCATCACCACCCCCGAACCGAGTGTCAGCCCCGCGGCGCGGAGTGCGTCAAACGAGAGCGCCACGTCGAGATCGTCAGGGGTCGCAAACACCCCTGCCGCACCGCCGAGCAGCACGGCCTGCAGCGACGAGCCTTCAGGCACGCCACCCGCGAGCGCGAGCAGATCGCGCAGCGTGATGCCGAGTGGAGCCTCATACACACCCGGTCGGTTGACCGCACCCGACACGCAGAAGAGCTTCGTGTCGCGCGTGTCGCCGAGCAGGATGAGCGGGACGCACGCGAGCGTCTCGACGTTGTTCACGACGGTGGGCATGCCGAAGAGGCCGACGTCCACCGGGAACGGCGGCTTGTTCCGAGGCTCGCCGCGGAACCCCTCGATCGAGTTGAAGATCGCGGTCTCCTCGCCGCAGATGTACGCACCAGCGCCCACCCGCAGCTCGATCTCGAACGTGAAGCCCGCGCCCGCGACGTTGCTCCCGAGCAGGCCGGCATCGCGCGCGGTGTCGATCGCTGTCCGGAGCACCTCGGCAGCCACGGGGTACTCGCCGCGGAGATAGATGAAGCCACGCTCCGATCCGGTGGCGTAGCCCGCAATGGTCATCGCCTCGAGCACCGCGAACGGGTCGCGTTCGAGCAGCACGCGATCCTTGAAGGTGCCCGGCTCTGATTCGTCGGCGTTGCAGACCACATAGTGCGGAGTCGTCGCGTGACTCGCCACGGCAGCCCACTTGCGGCCCGTCGGGAACGC
>JANMVY010000490.1:0-2632 GCA_031393535.1 Actinomycetes bacterium
GGCTCGGCCTCGCACGCCGCGGGCGAGAGATGCCGCATCGTCGGTTCCGATGACATCGCGCGAATCGGTCGCGTCGAGCACGCGCAACGCGATGCGCAGGTTCGTGTTCGTGCGGATGGAGTCCTTCACCGCGCCCGAGGTACGTTGGGTGGCGAGCAGCAGGTGCACACCGAGGCTGCGGCCGCGTTGCGCGATGTCGACCAACGCGTCGACGAACGCGGGCAACTCCTGGGCGAGCGTCGCGAACTCGTCGACGACGATCACGAGGCGGGGGATCGGCGTATGCGCCTCGCCATCGGCGATCACACGGTGGAGCGCGGCGATGTCGGCTGTGCCGGTCTCGCGCAGCACCCGCTCACGTCGGTGCACCTCGGCCTCGAGACCTTGCACCGCGCGCGTCGCGCCCGCCGCGTCGAGATCAGTGACCACCGCGACCACGTGGGGTAATGAGCCGAGTCCGTCGAACGCGCTGCCCCCCTTGTAGTCGACGAGCACGAACGCGACGTGCTCCGCGTCGACCGACGCGGCGAAGGACATCACGAGACTGCGCAAAAGCTCGCTCTTGCCTGATCCGGTCGTGCCGGCAACGAGACCGTGCGGGCCGTCGGCCACGAGGTCGAGCTCGAGCGCACCAAGCTCGGCGACACCGATGGGCGCAGCGAACCGCGCCGCGGCGCGCGACTGTTGCCACCGCGCCAGAACGACCTCTCGCAAAGGCACCGGATCGCGGGCTCCGTCGCCAGGCACGAGGAGCGACAGCAAGCTCACTGATGTCACGAGTGCTCGATCTCGTCGGGCGACGTCGGGATCATGCAGCGGGGCGAGCGCGGCGGCGAGGTCCTCGGCGACGCGCGGTGCCAACGTCCACACCCGATCGAGTTCGACATGTGGCCCGGCGGTGGGGCCGTCGACGCGACCCCCGCGCTCGTCGAGCTCGATCACCACGACGCACTGTTCCGGCAACCCGCGGCGGTTCGACGCGATCACGAACGCGCTGCTCGTCGCCCCCGGCGCGGCCGTGTCATGCATGGCGCGCCACGCGTTGCGCCATCTGTGCGGAACGCCGTCGGCGTCGAGAACCACGATCGAGGCCGGCGTCTTGGTCGATGCGCGCGCCGCGACAGCGTCGACGATCGCGTCGTGCTCGTAGAGCACCCCTGCCGGCGCGTCGACGTGGGGGAGCCACCGGAGCCACTGCCACGAGAGCGGGTCGGTTGTCCACGCGGAGATCGCGACGTCTGCCGGTCCGTGGTGTGTCGCGAGCTGCATCACCAGCGAGCGCGCCAGCGCCAACGCACGCGGCCGCGGTCCGACGATGCCGATCGGCGCCGCCAGATCGACTTCGACCGGCAGCGCGCCGCGATCGTCGCCCGGCGCGCTGGTCGCCATGATGCCGAGCCCTGCCGCAATCCGTAGGAAGTCGTCGTGGCGCGGGCGCCGTTCCCACAGGCGCGGGTCGCCGCGTCGTATGCGACATGCGACCTCCGCGAGGTCGGGATGGCGAGCGACGAGTCGCCGCGCGAGCACACCTTGGTGCGCGGCGACCGCGCGGGCGTGCTCGTTGCGGCGCGCGCGCTCACGTTGGCGGGCCCGCGCTGCTGTCCGAGCGTCGGTGACCCTGATCACGAGCCACGTGGCCAACGCGCCGATGGGGGCCAACAACGCCAGGGCCACCATCTCGGGTCGGAGTGCGAGTGCGATCGCGACCCCGGCGAGTGACGGAACGAGCATCGCGATCAGGTTGCGCACGCTCGCCGAGGGCGTAGGCATCGCAACCGGTGCCGGCTCCGACGGCGGCTCGGGTGCGACCGAGGCGTGCGCCCGTGGGGGGCGGTTGTGTGGGGTGTCGTGGCGCCGCGGCGGCGAAGCGACCCGGTCGAGTTGCTCGACGCGCAACGTGGTCGCCCCGAACCGCACCTCGGTGCCGTGGTCGAGCACCGCGGCGTGCGTGAGACGCCGGTTGCCGAGCCAGGTGCCATGGGTGCTCGCCCGGTCGCGCACGCTGATCGATCCCTGGGGGCCGACGCACAGCTCGGCGTGGAGACCGTTCACCGAGGGATCGTCGAGGAACACGCGCACCGACGGGTGGCGCCCGACTGTGTGCTCGCCGGCGGCGAGGGGCCAGACAGTCCCGGTCTGGGGCCCGTCGATCGCCACCAGTGCGACGACGGCCGGTGCCGGAGCGTGCCCAGTCGTCGAGCCCAGGGGTGCAAGAAGGGCGCCGTCGGGTGCCCCGGTGTCGGCCAGAGCCGCGCCCGCCGCGACCGCGCGGCCACCGAGCGCGTAGTGCGTGGCCCGGGGCAGACCGACGGCCGCGGCGAGCGCGGCGACCGTGGTGCCGGACGGGGCGGCGACCTCCCACCCGCGGGGCTGACCGGGAGCGACGGCTCGAATGCGCATGGCGACTCCTTGCTCGGGTGATCCGACGGCGCGAGCCCATTCGGGGCTTGCGGAAGATCAGGAAAGCATGAAAGTATATGAAACATAATGAAACAGCAAGTCGGATCTGTCCAGGTCCGACGGAAAGGCAGAACAACATGGCAGGTCAACGCGGCATCGTGAGCGTCTCGGACGCCACCCGCGACTCGGTTGGCGGTCTCCGGAGCCGCGTGGCCCCGGGGGTCATCGACGC
>JANMVY010000059.1:0-6720 GCA_031393535.1 Actinomycetes bacterium
GGGGTTCATCAACGCGCTCACCCTGACCGCGGCCTCGGTGTGCAGCGAGATCCGCCACATCTCGATCTGGGAAGAGGCCGAATGCTCGGGCTACGCCTCGATCCCCTTCTGGGAGGCCGTCGGTTTCGGCTTCCACCCCGAAGACCCGGTGCTCGAGAAGCTGTTCCGACAGGGCACCGCGGTATTCGAGGACACCGTGGCGATGATGGCCGACTGCCTCGAGCTCCCGCTCGACGAGATCCGCTACGAGCCCGAAGTCGCGGTCGCCGTGGGCGATCTCGATCTCGGTTGGTGGGTTATCAAGGCCGGCCACGTCGCCGGCCTGCGCAATCGTTGGCTCGGCGTCGCCGGGGGACGCGAGGTCATCGAGCTGGGCACCGTGTGGAAGATGACCGATTTCTGTCGGCCCGATTTCGAGGTACGCCACGGCTGGCACATCACCATCGACGGTCTCCCAACGGTCAAGGCGCACATCGCCGGCTGGCCACCCGAGGGTGAATCGAACAGCGAAGTCCTCATGGGACTCGCCATGCTGATGACCGCCCTCCCCACCGTGTATGCCATACCGCACGTCGTGGCGGCCCGACCGGGCGTCGTCACCTACAAGGACCTGCCGCTCGTCACCGCGGCCAGGATGGTCAAGATCTGAGAGGTCGGACCATGGTCGTACGTGTTGTGCATTGGGGAACCGGGAACACCGGGCGTCCCGGCTTGCGGGGGATCATCGATCACCCCGACCTCGAGCTGGTCGGGCTGTACGTCCATTCCGCGGACAAACGCGGACGCGACGCGGGCGAGCTCGCCGGCGTGGGTCCGGTCGGCGTCGCGGCGACCAGCGACATCGACGCCCTCCTCGCGCTCGGTGCCGACTGCCTCGCCTATTTCGGGGAAGGCACGGCCCGTCCCCGCGAGGTCGTCGAGGACTGCTGCCGGTTCCTGGCCGCGGGGACCAACGTGGTGACGACCTCGCTCAACCAGCTCGTGTACCCCAAGACCGCACTTGGCGAGCTTCGTGATCCGTTGGAGGAGGCCTGCATGGTCGGCGCCACGTCGTTCTTCAACAACGGGGCCGACCCAGGGTTCGCCAACGACGTCGTGGCGTTGGTGATGCTCTCGTTCGTCGACCGGGTCGACGGGGTCCTGGTCCAGGAGCTCTACAACTACGCGGCCTACGACCAGCCCTACGTGATGACCGACCTGTTCGGGTTCGGCCAACCCCTCGACTATGCGGTGCCCCTGTTCACTTCCGGCTGGATGAGCGACTCGTGGGCCGGGGTGGTCCGCTTGATCGCCGACGAGATCGGTGCCGAACTCGACGAGATCCGCGAAGTCTCCGAGGTGGCACCGGCACCCGAGGCGATCGACATCGCGGTCGGCCGCATCGAAAAGGGCACTATCGGAGCCATCCGCTTCGAGGTCCAGGGCCTGGTCGGCGCTCGCCCCGTCGTCGCCATCGAGCACGTCACCCGTGTGCACGACGACGCCGGCCCGAGTTGGGCACGATCGCGCGACGGCGGCGACAGCTACCGAATCATCGTCGAGGGGCGGCCCCGGGTGGACTGCGAGTTCACCCTGACCTGTGACTCCGACGAGTACGGCGGACTCGTGGCCACCGCGGCACGCGTCGTCAACGCCATCCCACGGGTGTGCGCGGCTCCACCCGGGCTGCTCTCGACCCTCGACATCCCGCTGTCGCCGAGTCGCAACATCGGGTTCCGGCCCGGCGCGTATCGGGGGTGACCGAGCTGATGGCCACCGGCGCGCCGGGCCGGACCGGCTGAACTGTCCGCTAGCATTCCGCCCGCACCAAAGTTGGCGTCGCCCGGGGTTTTCTCCCAGGTTTTCTCCAACCCCCGCCCTCGTGGGCCCGGCGCGAAACCCCGTTTGACCAGGTCAAATGCGCCGTTCGATGGTGGTCGGGAACGGATTTCGCCGGTTCGGGAACGAGCGGCTTTGACCGGGGCTTTCGCTCGCGCCGATGTCCGTGGTTGTCTGCGAATGTCATCGCTTCACCAGTCCTGGTTCCGGCGTCCGCGCAGCGCATCGAATATATGTTCGTTTTTGTCCTCGAACAGCTTGTAAAGTAGGTTCGCGATGCTGTCGGCTACGTCGCGGGTGGTGACCGGTCCGGCCTTTGGCGCGTCCACGCGAGTGCCTGTCCAGCGTAGGAACATCAGTTCGTCTAGCGCGAGACGGAACACGGGTAGGTGTATCCGGTGTTCACCGGCTAACGACTTGAGGTTGTCGTACATGGCCTCGTTTCGGGTCGCCGTTGCTTTCACGACCTCGACGCGCGTCTTGCAGCCCTTGGCGCGGAGCTTGGATTCGAGGTCGCCTTTGAACGCAACCGTATTGAATGGGTCGAAGCTGATGGACTTCAGCCGGTAGCGGTCGGCGAGATCGACGATGTCCGCGAGCACCTTCTGGTAGTCGATGAGCCCATCGGGGAACTCGGCCGGGCGCCACGCGTGGAGATAGTCGATGACTGCATGCTCGACGCCGTCGACCTTGACGATGTGCCCGATCGCGAACCCGAAGTTGCAGTTCGAGTTGCTTGGATCGCCGTGCGCGAAATACTCGAAGGCCGGATCGTAGAGTGCACGATTGACACCGGCCGAGACCGCTGTGGGTTGGAACATGGCGTGGACGACATCGGGGCGCAGGTACGCATCCGCGCTGGTCGCCCACTGCGCCCGGTACTCGATCGCGAACCCGTACGGGTCTTGAGCCTCAAGGGCGCGGGCCTCGTCGTTGTACTCGAGGATGGCCCGATCGAAGCGCGGGAACTTCGGGCCGCCCTTCCACATCTCGAGCTCATGCGCGTTCTGCCAGTCGAGGTACAACTCGAACGATTCGAGTTGCGCGGCGAAAACGTGCGAGTTCAAGGGGAGGCCGGTGGTCGGGTCGTGGGCCATGCCGGCTTGGAAGCGGTCGTAAATCGTGCCGAGCATCGAGGTGGGCGACGACGCCATCCACAACAGGCCGTCGCCGCCGAATTGGGCGATCGAGGGGCGCACCGCGTCGTAGATCTCATCGATCGACGACGTCGACCCGTCGCCCCGCAGCCATGCGGCCTCGTCCAGGATCGCGACATAGGTGGCGGGCCCTCGAGCCGAGAGCTCGGTGGTCTGCACGGCTTCGGCCCGCAGCGCGACCGGGGGTGCCGAACTCCCGGAGTTCAGGATCGACCGGCGCGTCGCGAAATCGATACGGGTTGCTGTAGCCGACAGGATGTAGGGCTTGAACCACGGGGAGCGGGTCAGGACACGGTGCAGGTCGCCGAACTGATCGCGCTTGGCCCGGTCGAGCGAGCCCGAGAACACGAGAACGCTCACCAACTTGTCGGCCTGGATCCCGTAGTGGCGGTGCGGGTCGTCATGGGTGAGGAACCGGACGATGGACCATGCGGCCATCAAGGCACCCATGTAGCTCTTCCCGGAGCGGCGACCGAGCGCCAGCACCACCTCGGTGAACCCCGCCCGACCCCGATCCCGGCCGTCCTCGAGCCGCTCATAGATGTCCTGTCCGATACCCATGGTGCCCTGCCACCGAGCTACCCCCTCATCGAGTTGGAGGCTTCGAGCCATCCCCCACCGCCCAAGCACCCGGTAGTCGTACGACGTGAGCAGGTCGCTCGCGTCAGCGATGATCTTCAACAGGAGCAGCTGGCGCGGATAGAGCCGCTCGCCCAAGTAGTCGGCGCCCGTGACGAACTCGACGATGTTGCGCGGCGGCGGCAACCACACCGCACGACCGGCCGGATGAGCGGAGGATCTCGCCGTCCGGCGACGCGCGGCTGCGAGTTGCTGTTCGGGAGTCATCAGGCCGACAACCCCTGCGGCGGCTGGCGTGGCGTGTCGATCAGCTCGGTGATCTCTTGACCCAGCGCGTGTTGATACCGGAACCGCAGCGTCATGCTCAACACGGTCTCCGCGGCCTTCAAGCGTTGCGCGGGCGCTCCCTCCACCATGACCTCCAGCAGCGTGTCCATCGCCGTCTCCGCAAGCCCGGTGAGCCGATCCGACACCGCGGTCACCCGGTCGCGGCGGCGCCGATTGACCAGCGCCGCGAACTCCGGATCGGCCATCCGCCGGGCGACCGTCCGCGCCGTCACACCACCCAGGACGCCCGCGTCGGCGTACGACAACCCAGACGCCAGCGCCTCAACCAGCATCTCGTCCGACGCCCTACGGCGCCGCTCCGCCTCCGAGCCAGCCAACTCGTCTTCATCCATGCTCACCTCAAAGGATCGATCGTTCGACCCTTAGATGGCGAGCTAACGAAACGACAGTGCCCGGCCCGCAAATCTCCGAGTGGCAGGCGCGCCGAACGTCCGACGAGCTGGCCGCGGCGCTTCCGGTGGTTCTCGGTCGATAGACCGGATGGCATGCAAACCCGGCCCGGTCACTGCGTCGGCGAGGCGGTGACGGGAGAAGAGCGGGCGGGCCGGCCGCCACCACGCGAGTCGCAACCCGTCGAGTCATCAGGCTCGCGTGTAGCTGTCGATCAGCACCGCACCACGACTGATGGTGTGGCGCTTCGCCAGGCCCTCTTTCGCAAAGATCTCGATCAGCGCGGCGACGCGTTTGCGCGCCTCGGTCCGCTCGACTCGGTAGTGCACGTACGGCGTGAGCTCGTCGACGGTCTTCGGCAGGTGCGGGTCCAAGGCGGCGACGAGCCGCTCCATCTCGGCACGCACCACGTCATCATCGGCCTTAGCCAAATGGCGCTTCAGGGCCTGGTGTTCGTCATAGAGCTGTTCGAGGTCCCTGACCGGGCGGCCGATCGCCAACGGCGAGTGCTCGATCGGGACGTCAGCCCCGACGGCGTCGACAATGTCCGAAAACCGCGCGAACTTGCGGGGCGGGGCAGCACCCGCAGCGGGGTGGGCGCGGAACGGCTCGCGCGCAGCGACACGGCGAGCATCGCCGCTGAGTCGGTCCCACGCCGGGCGGATCCAGCGTTGTGGGATCCCGCTGTCGGGATTCGTCGGTCCGATGTCGACCACGTCGATCAGGCCGTGCACGTAGAGCTCGCGCACGCCGGCGGTCCACACCGGTGGGGTCAAGGTGTACCTGTCGCGCAGCACTCGCGGGATCCGATACCACGTGCCGGTCTCGGCGCAGAGGTGGCGGAGCGCAAACAACGCGCACAGCGCGCGGTGATCAAGCGCCGCGAGCCACCCGTTCCACCACAGCGTGAGCGGCATGGTGAACGTCGCTGGCCGCGTCGCGATTCGTTCCGCCCCTCGGCGGTCGTAGAGGTCGCTGCGTCCCGGTTGGGCGTTGCCCCGCCCGGAGACGAAGTCCTCCCGGGTGACGTCGAACAGCTCGCCGCGACTTCCCGCTGGTCGCAGGTGCCCAGCGTCCACGAGGCGCCGCACGGCCCGGTCGATTCGGCGGGCGTCGTCGGTTCCCGGTTCGATCGCCAGACGCTCCATCAACGGCCGCGGTGACAGGTCCGCCTGATCAATACGTGGGTTGCCACCATCGCTGCTGCGCCCGTTGGCCAGCAGCAGCAACCACAGCCACAGCTTGATCCGCAGCTGAGCGTTTGCCGGTCCGGGACTCAACAGCGCAGGCAGCGGCGGGGCGGGCATCCGTGGCGTGCTGCGGTACACCATCGCCTCCTGCAGCGGGATCAGCCCGTGCCGCAGCGTGTCCTCGAGGAAGCGCTTGCGCAGCGCCTCACGCGTACCGAGACGCGCCGCTCGCTCCGAAACTTTCGTGCCACTTGACGCCACGTTACTCCTGATGCTTCAAGCTGATCGTAGTACGTCTATTCATCCGGCACGTCAACCTGGCAGATGGCGTCTCTGACCAGGCACAATATTCTCATGAACACATGTAATAGCCGCCGCCTGGATTCCCCCGTCCCTCCGACGCTGGGCCCGCCGCCTCGGGGCAGGACCTTGCACCTCGTCGACCTCGAAAACCTGCTCGGCCGAAGCCACCGCGAGGCGAGTTTCGATGACGTCGCTGAAACGCTCGCCGACTACCAGCGCCTGGCCGGTCACCGGCCGGGGGATCTCGCCATCATCGGTACCAACCCATCGCTGCTCGCCCTTCATGCCAATCAGGCGTGGCCCAGCTGCCAGCTCGTCACCCGGCCCGGCCCGCACGGGGCCGAGCTCGCCATCGTCGACCGCGTCGACCACCACGTACTCGCCCACCGGTTCGCCAGCCTCGCCATCGGCTCGGGTGACGGGTTCTTCGCCGACCTAGCCCGCGAGGCGTGTCACAGTCGACTCTTCGTGCAGGTGCTCACCCGGCGCGGCAGCCTCGCTTCGGTGCTAGCCCGCCACGCCCACCGCATCACCTTCACCGACAGAGCCACAGCGATCCGACACGCGGTCGCAGCGTGAAACGAGGACCCATGCACCCCGTCACCTTCAGCCTCGCCAACCACACCAGCCGATGCCCGCAGTGCCGCGGCTGGATCGAACCGGGCGACCTCATCGCCAAACAGAACAACAAGACATGGTTCTGCGGCGAGTGCGCGCTCGAGCCCCTTCGCCCACACCTCGGCAAGCACGACCGGTTCACCTCGAGCCGAATCGACGCCACCGTCGCTGACGACATCACCACCGACCTGCGCATGCGAACCGCCGCCGGGCTCGCGCCCCTCGCGTACATCGTCTTCGAAGACGACCACGGCCGTCAAAGCTGGAAAAGCCTCGACGACACGAGCCGGCACTACGCCACCGTGCTCGGCGGAGAG
>JANMVY010000617.1:0-1542 GCA_031393535.1 Actinomycetes bacterium
CTCACCTGGGACGAGTTGCGTTCGTGGAACCCGCGGCTCGTGGTGGTCCGCATGCCGGCCTTCGGACTCGACGGTCCATGGCGCGATCGGGTCGGCTTCGCCCAGACAATGGAGCAGACCTCGGGAATGGCCTGGCTCACCGGTTACGCCGATGTCGAACCCATGAACGCACGCGGGCCCTGCGACCCATTGGCCGGCATGCACGCCACGTTCGCGGCCATCGTGGCGCTCGCTCGCCGTGAGCACACCGGCACCGGCTGCCTCGTCGAGGCCACCATGGTCGAGACCGCGCTCAACGCGGCCGCAGAGCAGGTGATCGAATACACCGGAAACGGCGTGTTGTTGACCCGCGACGCGAACCACGAACCGGCGTACGGGCTGCAAGGCACGTTCCAAACAGCCGATCGACCCGAGCACACCATGGGTGCGATCGCGATCGCGATCGCGGACCAGTCCCAAAGGGACACGCTCAGCGCGCTCGTGGGGACGCTGATCACCGACGATACTGAGCACTTCGATCGCGTGCTCACTGACTGGTGCGCAACGCGACGGCTGCACGAAACCGTCGAGTTGCTCGCTGCGCTCGACGTCCCGGCTGCAGCCGTTGTCGGATGCCGTAGTTCCGACCGCAACGCGCAGGCCGACGCCCGCGGGTTCTTCGAAGCTGTCACGCACCCGGTGACCGGCACCCACCGAATCCCTGCGTTCCCCGTGCTCTTCGGGCGCCAGCCGACGCACCGTTTCGTTCGCCCTGCGCCACTTCTCGGTGAGCACAACGCCGAAGTGCTCGGCGGGCTGCTCGGCATTGACGAGTCGACGCTCGCCGCGCTCGCCGCGAGCGCCGTCATCGGGACTCGACCGATCGGCACATAGGTGAGACGAATCACGTCGTTCGTTGCGCGCTCTTCCCCCGATTCGGTGGAAAATCGCGCAACGAACCGCCGAAGTGCGCTCAGCCCACGGCCGATGTCGCGGCCGCAACGAGCACCGGCACCGCATCGCGCGCCACGTTCTCGATGACCCCCGGGACGATTCCGAAACCCACCGTGACGAGCACGCAGATGCCGATCACCAGCGCTGCACCCAACGGCACCGGTCGTTTCGACGCGACGGTGACGGCTTCGTCACCGTGATGATCGGCGAGGTACATCGTCATCACGATGCGCAGGTACAAGTAGGCGCCGATCACCGAGCTGACCATCGCGACGATTGCGAGCCAGTACGAACGGGCATCGACCGCCGCAGCGACAACCGAGAACTTGGCGAAGAAGCCAGTGGTGAACGGCACGCCCGCTTGCGCGAGCAGGAAGACGGTGAACGCGAACGCGAGCAACGGGCGCTCTTTCGCAAGGCCCTTGTAACCGGCGAGGTCGTGACGACCCCGCAAGGAGCTGCCGGCGACGGTGACCACCGCGAAGCTGCCGCTCACCATGAACGCGTACGCGGCCAGATAGAAGAGCGCCGCCGCGATGCCGTCGGGCGAGGCGGCCTGCACGGCAACCAGCAAGAACCCGGCGTGGCTGATCGACGAGTAGGCGAGCA
>JANMVY010000684.1:0-15527 GCA_031393535.1 Actinomycetes bacterium
GACAGCGTGGACTGGCAGCACTTCTCGGCCACGGGGGATTGAGCCACCGCGCACGACGGCCTGTCGGAGGTGAGCCCAACGGCTACCGTCGCTGCCATGACCGAGGATCTGATCGCTCGCATCGACCGCATCGAATCGACCGAGGCGATTCGTCAGCTTGTCGCCCGATACAGCCTCGCGCTCGACATGCGCGACACCGACGCGCTCGTGGGGCTCTTTCCCGAGGACATCCGCGTAAGCAAGGGCGCGTCAGGTCGTCGAGCGTTGCGTTCGTGGTTCGACGAAACCTTACGCGCGCAGTTCGACGGCACGGCACACGTCACCGGTGGCCACGTGATCGAGTTCGATGACGCCGATCGTGCCCACGGCGTCGTCTACTCGCGTAATGAGCACGAGACCGGGCCCGAATGGGTCATCATGACCATGATGTACTGGGACCGCTACGAGCGCGTCGAGGGTCGGTGGTTCTTCCGGCGGCGGTTGCCGCTGTACTGGTATGCCACCGACCTCAACAAGCCACCGATCGGTGATCGCAAGATCCGCTGGCCGGGACGCGAACCCTATGAGGGTGGCTGGCACTCGTTCTGGCCGTCGTACCGGGAGTTCTGGGATCGCGACGGCGACCACGACGGCGATGTGCCCGCCGCGGCGACAATCGACGAGTTCTTGGCCCGCATGCGCCGGGGTGCGCCCGATCGGCTCGACGTGCGCGTGCGCTGACCCGGTTCGCGTTCAGGCCTTTGCGCCTTTCGCGGCCTTCGCTTTCGCCCGGGCGCGGGCCTTGCGCTCGCGCGCCCACTGATGTGACCGCTCGACGTCGAGCGTGCGCACACGATCCCGTTTGAGCTCGGCGAAGTTGTCGTGCGCGATCATCCAGACGACGTGCTCGAAGAGTTCGACCGCTTCGGTGTCGTCGGGCAGCTCGGAGATGACTGGCCCGAACATGCCCGGCCCCCGGCCTCCGTCGGTGCGTATCGTCGGCACGCCGAACGCTTTGGTCTCTTTGACCAGCAGTCGATGCTCCTTCACGAGCTTCGTGAAGGTCTGCCGCGTCGCCACGGCACGGTCGTAGATCGCCGGATCGAGGCCCGCGTCACGCAGCGCGCCATGGAAGGTCGCCGGGTCTTCGTACGGTTCGACCTGCGTGAAGTAGCGCTCGCCGAGCGCGGCGTAGAACGCGCCCATTGCGTCGTTGCCATGCTTGTCGCGCACGGCGATCGCCGTGCGCAGCCCGCGCACACCGTTCCCGAGTGGGTCTCCGGCCGCGGGACCGTCGGCGTGGTGGGCGAGCTCGAGCGAGTACACAGTCCAGGTCACCGAAGCGGCCCCGAGCTCCTCGACGCGACGAATCCACTTCGAGGTCTGCCAACACCACGGGCAGAGCGGGTCGAAGGCGAAGGAGATTGGCGTGGCGGGCATGAGCGCTCCATGAAGAGACGTGTGGTTCGGTTGGGCGAACACCGAGACATGTCCGGTCATTCCTGCTGTGGGCGAGCCGGCTCACTGCGCCGCGGCCCGAACTGCGGGAATCACCTCGCGGCCGAATAGCCCCAAGGTGTCGACGCTCGCGAAGTCGGTGAACATGACATAGAACTGCTCGACACCCTTGCGGGCTTCGTGGATGAGCGCGTGCGCGACGACATCGGGGGTGCCTTCGATGGTGCCGCCCCAATTGCCGAAACGCCTGCGTGCAGGGCCGACCAACTCGTCGAGTTGCGCGTTGTCGGCGCCGAGGGTGATCGGGTGCTGGACCGACACCCGCGCGCTGCCCGCGAGCGGTCGGAGGGTATCGAGGTCGTCGACCGAGTAACTCGGACAGTTCCACCATGTGGCGTGACGTGCGACGAGGGGCATCGTGAGCTTCGGGCCACCGCCGCCGATGATGATTGGGATGCTGCCGTTCATCGGCGTGGGTTGTTGCTGCGCGCCCTGCATCTGCCAGAAGCGGCCTTGGTGGTCGAAAGCCTCGCCGGTGAAGAGCTTTGCGAGCACTTCGAGCGTCTCGCCTAGGCGCGCCGAGCGCACCATTGGTGGTTCATCGAACAGGTCGAAGCGTGCGAGCTCGTCGGGCACCGAACCCCAGCCGATACCCAGGTCGAACCGGCCATTCGAGAGATGATCGAGCGAGATGACTTCCTTCGCGAGCACCGCGGGATGACGAAATGAGGCACACAGCACGAGATGCGCTATACGGATGCGTTCGGTGTGCATGGCGATGGCCGCGGCGGTGACGAACCCGTCGTACATCGCAGTACCGGGCACGCCGGGAGGCGCAAGATGGTCCATGAGCGCAATGCCGTCGAAGCCAACACGTTCGGCAACCGCGGCCTTTTCGAGGATCGTCGCAAACGACATCCGCATCTGTGGCAGGAAGAGCGAGAACAACGGGGTGTCGGCAGAGTCAACCGCCATCTCGCTACCTTTCGAAGGCCATCGGTGGTTGCCTCATCGCGCGAGCACGACGATTGCGCGGTGGCGCAGCCAATGGATTCGGCGGGTGGTTGACCTGCGCATTTGTCAGAATTGTAGCTCCGAACAGCTGCCATGGCGGTCTGGGCTTCACGACGACGCCGGCGTCGAAACTAGGGCCCGCAGCTCGACGCGGTATGGTCGAGCACGTCGAACGGAGTCACACGGGGCGGGGAGCCCGGCACGAGGTCGACCAGGAGCATGCGACCCGCGCCGTGGCCGAACATCGGCGCGCCGGAGTACCACGCGGGCTTGCTCACACCGCGCGACGCGAGGTCGGTGGTGACGTGCCAGTGGCCGAGTGCGACATAGTCGGCCGAGCTCTGTTCGAGATCGTGCGCGGAGATCCGTGATGAGCGATGTTGGTCGTCCGTGCTCGAAGCGACGAAGTGACCGTGCGCGGCGGCGATGTACCAACGATCGCCAGGGTGCGGCGGGACGTCGGTCAGAGGTGTGAAACGCGGCGAGTGGTCCTGCATTGCCCGAGCCCAGATCCGCAAACGGTCGTCGGCGAAGTCGAACGCCTGACCGGCTGGATCGTCGAAGAACCGGACTCCCGATGCCTCGAGGTCGTCGCGTTGTCGTCGATACACGGTGGATTCGTCATAGACGTCGTGGTTGCCGGGCACAAGAGCGACTTCGACGGGCATGCGACCCAGGCGCCCGAAGGTCTCGGTGACGAGCTCCCGTGAAACGCGTGCGTGCTCGAACAGGTCGCCGACGATCAAGATGACATCGACGTCGTGTTCCTCGGCGGCGGCGCGGACAACGTCGATCGGGCACACGCATTCGTCGTGATGGAGGAGGCCGTTCGGCTCGCGTGCCCGAGGCCCGAGGTGGACATCTGACGTCTGAAGGATTCGCACAGAACGTCGGCTCACGACGGTCACTGTACGGTCTCAGCAGTGCGAGGCGGACGGGCGGATAGCCGGGCCCGCTTCAAACGCGCGGCATGACGTCAATCGCGCGTTGGCGCAACCAATGGTCGGCGAGGACGAGGAGCACCATCGCCTCGACCATTGGTACCGCGCGTGGGAGCACACAGGGATCGTGTCGTCCCTTGGCCGCCAGCTCGACCGGGTTGTTGTCGCGATCAACGGTTTGTTGTCGCGACGAGATCGTGGCCGTGGGCTTGAACGCGGCACGCAACGTGATGGTCTCGCCGTTGCTGATACCGCCCTGAATACCGCCCGAACGGTTGGTTGCGGTGCGGGGGTGCGCGTCGGGACCGGGTACGAACGCGTCGTTGTGTTGGAGCCCGGTGAGGCGGGTGCCGGCGAAACCGCTGCCGACCTCGAACCCCTTGCACGCGGGCAACGAGAGCACAGCCTTGCCGAGATCGGCGTGGAGTCGGTCGAACACCGGCTCGCCGAGGCCGGCGGGGCAGTTGCGCACGATGCACTCGACGACGCCGCCGAGCGAGTCGCCGTTGCGGCGAGCCTCGTCGATCGCGGTGACCATGCGCGCTGCGGCCTGGGCGTCGGGGCAGCGGGTCGGGCTCGACTCCACCGACGCCAGGGTCACCGTCGACGAGTCGACGACTGCGTCGATGTGATGGACCTGGCTCACCCATGCGAGCACTTCGATACCGGCCGCCTCACGCAGGAACGCGCGCGCGACAGCACCGGCCGCGACCCGGCCGACGGTCTCGCGCGCACTTGACCGGCCCCCGCCGCGGTGGTCTCGCCACCCGTACTTCGCGTCGTAGGTGTAATCGGCGTGCGATGGGCGGTACACGTCGCGCAGGTGATCGTAGGACTCGGACTTCGCGTCGGTATTGCGGACGACAAGTGCGAGCGGGGTGCCCGTGGTGCGTCCCTGGAACACACCGGAGAGCACCTCGACCGTGTCGGCCTCGTCGCGTTGGGTGACAAGGCGGCTCTGCCCGGGGCGGCGTCGATCGAGGTCGTGCTGGATGTCCGCGACGTCGAGCGCGAGGCGTGGTGGGCAGCCGTCGACGACGACGCCGACCGAGCCACCGTGGGACTCGCCGAAGGTGCTGACGCGAAAAAGGGTGCCGAAGCTGCTGGACATCGTCTGCGAGCATACGACTCGAGGCCATGATGACTGCGCAGGTTCGCGTTCCCAATCGACGGCGCGGCCAGAAGCGGAGGGAGCACGACATGGATCTCGGGTTGCACAACCGCGTGGCCTTGGTCTCGGGGGCCTATCGCGGTACCGGTGCCGGCATCGCACGCGTGCTCGCAGCTGAAGGCGCCACGGTGCTGGTGCACGGCTTCGAGGCGGGGCAATCCGACGAGGTGGTGGCTACCATCCGCCACCTCGGCGGCGTGGCCCACGCCGTGCATGGCGACCTGCGCACCGACGTGGGTGCCGACCGGGTGGTCGAGCAGTCGCTCATCGCCGGCGGACGGGTCGACGTGCTGGTCAACAACTACGGCATCGCCGAGGGCGGTGGTTGGTTCGATCAGTCGAGTGCCAGTTGGTTCGACGTGTACGACAAGAACGTGGTGACCGCCGTTCGACTCGTGCATCGCCTCGTGCCGTCGATGCGCGCACGGGGGTGGGGCCGAGTGGTCTTCCTGGCTACCGTCGGGGCGACGCGCCCCGGCGCGCGGCACCCGCAGTACTACACGGCCAAAGCCGCGTTGCCGGGCCTCACGGTGAGCCTCGCGAAGGAGCTCGCAGGTTCGGGGGTCACGGTCAACACCGTGAGCCCGGGGATCATCGCGACCGCCGAGGTCGTAGCCATGTTCGAGCAGCGGGCACGGGCCGACGGCCTCGGCACGGACTGGCCGACGGTGCAGCAACTCATGCTCGACACCGCGATGGCGAATCCCACTGGCCGTGTACCGACCCCCGAGGACATCGGACGGTTCGTCGCCTTCGTCGTGAGCGAGGCCGGCTGGCACCTGAACGGCGCGCACCTCCGTATCGACGGTGGCGCGTCGGATTCGGTCACCTGACGGTGGCCACGCGGGCTGCGCCGCCGGTCACGGTGCAACCAGGTTGGCCCCGGGACGACGAGCCATCGCGGTTGCGTCGTCCGGGGCGCCTTCTGCCTCGAGGTCCGACGCGACAGCCGCAACGTATGTCGCGACCTCACGCGCGACGGTCTCGGTGTCCCAACCGAGCGGTGGGGCCATGAGCAGCGCGATCTCGCGTGCGACACCGACACCACGATCGGCCCGCGTGATCGCGAGCCGCGTGCGTCGCGCCAGTACGTCGTCGAGGTGCCGCGCACCCTCGTGCATGACCGCGTGCACGACTTCGACGCGGAGCAGGTCGGGCGCGCCACCCAAAGGCCGGGTGAGCGAAACATCGGCTGCGATCAACGAGCGCAGCTCGTCGACGAGTGGGCCATGGCGATGGGTGAGCGCAGCGACGACCGCGGCATCGAGACCCTGCCATGTGGCGTCGTTCTCTGCGACGACCGCGGTCGTAGGTGGCCGTGAGCCGACAATAGCGAGGTGGCGTGTGCGCGAGGGCGTATTGGTGATACCGACGGCCGCCGCGTCGATCGCGTCGGCGGCCATACGGCGATAGGTCGTGTATTTGCCGCCGGCGATCGTGACCAGCCCCGGTACCACGGTACGTACGACGTGTTCCCGACTGATCTTCGTGGTGTCGGTCGACGTACCCGACGAACGCGGAGCCCGGCGTCGAGCGGCGCGCAGATCGACAAGGGGCCGTAGCCCGGCGAACACACCCACGATGTCGTCGGTCGACAGCGGATGCGCGAGGACCACGTTGACGCGGTCGAGGAGGTAGTCGATATCGGCGCGGGGCGCGACCGGATGGTCGCGATCGAGGGCCCATGGCGTGTCGGTCGTACCGATGAGCCAATGATCGTGCCAGGGGATGACGAACAGCACACTCTTCTCGGTACGCAGCACCATGCCCGCGTTCGCGTCGATGCGATCGCGCGGAACGACGATGTGGACTCCCTTGGCGGCGCGTACGTTCACGATTTCGTCGCCGACGAGTCGTTCGATGTCATCGCTCCAAACGCCGGTCGCGTTGACCACGCACCGGGCGTGCGCGTGGTGGGCGACGCCGGTCTCGACATCGGTCACCTCGACTCCGCTCACCGCACCGCGATCGCGCAGCAACGCGGTGACCTCGGTGCGCGTGCAGATCACGGCGCCGTGCAAGGCCGCGGTGCGCGCCACCAGCATGGTGTGCCGCGCGTCGTCGACTTGCGCATCCCAGAACATGATGCCGCCGCGTACCGAGTCGGCGCGTACCCCGGGTAGGACTCGTCGCATGCCGCGGCGGCCGAGGTGGCGGTGACGGGGGAGAGGGTTTGCGCCCCGCGCCGACGCGAGCAGGTCGTACAACGCGACGCCCGCGCCGAGGTACGCACGTTGCCAAATCGGTGCGGTGAGCGGGATCACGAAGGCGACCGGTTCCACAAGACCGGGAGCGACCTCGCCGAGCATCGCGCCTCGCTCGTGCAACGCCTCCATGACCAACCTGATATCGAGGCGCTCGAGATACCGCAAGCCCCCGTGGATCAGTTTGCTCGATCGGCTGGAGGTGCCGGCAGCCAGGTCATGCCGCTCGACGAGCGCGACCCGCAGGCCTCGCGACGCCGCGTCGAGCGCCGCCCCCGCACCCGTGATGCCGCCGCCCACGACCACGATGTCGAACACCTCGGAATCGAGCGCAGCCAAGGCATCGGCGCGCGACGCGGGTGACAGCACGGCCCGGTCAGACATCCTCGCGATGGTACCGGCGCGCGAAGTCGGGCGCGGGCGCCGTACATCACTACGATCGCCTCCGTGAACGCCCGCCTAGCTGCTGCTGATCTGAACCTCGCAACCGCGTGGGAAGCCATCGCGATCGCGTTGCCTGATCGGCCGGCAATCGCGTGTGGCGAACTGGTGCGCACATGGCACGAGTTCGACGACCGTTCGGCACGCTTGGCGGGCGCCTTCCACGTGCACGGCGTCGGGCGCGACGCGAAGGTGGCCATCGCGCTCTACAACGGCAACGAGTACCTCGAGACGGAGTACGCCGCGTTCAAGGTGCGTGCTGTCCCGGCCAACGTCAACTATCGATATCGGGCCGACGAACTGCGCTATGTGCTCCAGAACTCCGACGCCGAGGTGCTCGTATTCGACACGTCGTTGCGCTCGGTCGTCGACGATATTCGTGCCGACGTGCCGACGCTGCGACTTGCGGTCGAGGTCGGTGGTGTCACGCCGTGTGGGTGGGCCGTCGACTACGAGTCGCTCGTCGCGGGAAACCCTCCACTTGCGCCCATCGAACGGTCGGGCAGCGATCGTTGGTTTCTCTACACCGGTGGAACGACGGGTTTGCCCAAGGCGGTCATGTGGGAGCACCGCGGTCTGCTCGGCGGAATGGAGGGCACATATCGGCCCTTCCAATGCCTCGTGCCCACCACGGCCGCCGAAGCCGTCGCGGCGGCGCGTTCGATTGCCGAGCGCGGCATCGAGGTGCGCCAGATCGCGGCATCGCCGTTGATGCATGGCACTGCGAGCGTGTCGAGCAAGGGCACGCTCACCCACGGTGGCCTGGTGATCACGTTGCAATCTCGGTCGTTCGACGCCGACGAGCTCTTCGGTGCGGTCGAGCGATACCGGGGCACGATGCTCACCATCGTGGGCGACGCCTTCAGTCGACCGATGCTCGCGTCGATCGAACGCGCCGAGGCCGACGGCACGCCGTACGACCTCTCGTCGGTTCGCTCCATCGTGTCGTCGGGCATCATGTGGAGCGAGGAGATCAAACGCGAGTTCCTCCGCCGGTACCCCGTGACGCTCGTCGATATTCTCGGTTCGAGCGAGGGCACGGGCATGGCTCGACACATCGCTTCGCGCAAGCACCGTGCGGCGACGGCGAGGTTCGTGTTGTCGGAGCATTCGCAGGTGTTCACCGATGACGGCCGTGTCGTCGTTCCCGGTTCGGGCGAGACCGGGCGCATCGCGTTGGGCTTCCCGATTCCGGTGGGCTACTACAAGGACCCCGAAAAGTCGGCGAGCACGTTCCCGTTGATCGACGGACGGCGTTGGTCGATTCCCGGCGATTACGCGACGGTCGAGTCCGATGGCACCGTGGTGCTCCTCGGCCGTGGATCGCAATGCATCAACACCGGTGGCGAAAAGGTATACCCCGAGGAGGTCGAGGAGTCCCTGAAGACGCATCCGACCGTGATCGATGCCAACGTCATCGGCGTCCCCGACGAACGGTGGGGCAGCGCGATCACTGCCGTGGTGTCGCTTCGTCCCGGCGCGGAAGTGACCGCCGATGAACTGCGGCGTCACGTGCACGAACACCTCGCGGCCTACAAGGCGCCCAAGCGCGTGGTGTTCGTCGACGAGGTGGTGCGCAAGGTGAACGGCAAGCCCGACTACGAATGGGCCACGCACATGGTGCGGGCGGCCGGGCCGGGCGATCAGCGAAGGTAGACCTCGACCAGTGAACCGCGCGCCGGTGGGTCGACACGGTCGCGAATGGCGTCGAGCCGGGCGTGGATCGCCGGCGTGTAGACCTCGTCGGTGAAGATCCAGAACTGCTTGGCGACGATGGCGTCGTGGACGAGATCGGCCACCTCTGCGGGTGGCTTGGCCTGCGCGAAGATGTCGAGTAGCGCGTTGTGCATCTGTTCGCGCTCGGCCGTCAGTTCGGGCAGTGGGCCGGGGCGCTGGAGCGCCTCCGGGCGGTTTCGTTCGGAGTCCATGATGCGGGTGGACACGATGCCGGGGCACAGGCAGCTGACCCCCACCGTCGACCCGGCGTCGCGCAACTCGCTGAACATGGTCTCGGCGATGGCGATGGCCGCGTGCTTGCTGGTGTTGTACGGCGCGGCGCCCGGAAACGACGTGAGGCCGGCGATCGACGCCGTGATCACGAGGTGGCCGTCACCGTGCGCTTTGATGTGCGGCAGGAAGGCGGAGATTCCGTGCGCTATGCCGAACACGTTCACGCCGAGGGTCCACGCCCAATCGGCTGCGGTGAGCGTTTCGATGGGGCCGCCGCCGCCACCGACCCCTGCGTTGAGACACACGACGTTTACCGTGGCGAAGGCCTCGAACGCCCGGGCGGCGAGCGCCTGCACCGATGACGAATCGGACACATCACACCGCACGCCGATCACCCGGGTGCCGTGGGCTTCGAGCTCGGCCACCGCGGCATCGAGCGGAGGCACCTCGACATCGGCGACCACGATGTTCATACCGGCGCGTGCGAGACGGTCCGCGAAGGCGCGACCCATGCCGCTCGCCCCGCCCGTGACGACCGCGGTCTTGCCGGCGAGCGTGTTCATATCGGATCCCTTCGATGCGCGTGCCGAGCCGTGCAGTCAGAGCTCGAGCAGCGCTTGTTCTACTACTTCGCTCAGCGCTGGGTGAATGTAGTACTGGTCACGGGCCATCTCGTCGACGGTCTGCCCGAACCGCATGCCTTGGACGAGCTGTTGTATGAGCGTCGAGGCCTGCGGGCCGATGATGTGCGCCGCGAGCAGCTGACGGGTGTCGCGATGCGCGAGCAGCTTGCAGAAGCTGGTGGTGTCCTCCATGGCCCAGCCGTACGCGGTGGAGGAGAAGTGCGGTGTACTCGAGATGTAGGGCACGCCGTCGAGAAACAGCGCACGTTCGGTGGGCCCGACCGACGCAACTTGGGGATCTCCGAAGACCGCATGAGGGAGGAAGCGACGGTCGACGGCGCGGAGGTCGGCGGGGTGCGTGAGGTTGTGGGCGACGATTCTTGCGTCCGCGTTGGCCGCATGTTTGAGCTGTACGGCGTGGCAGATGTCGCCGAGCGCCCAGATTCCAGGGACGTTGGTGCGCAGGTATGAATCGGTGACGACGTACCCCTGCGGGTCCAGGGCCACGCCCGTGGCCTCGACGCCCAGCTGCGTACCGTTCGGTGCTCGGCCGGTGGCCACGAGCAGCATGTCGCCCCGCAGGCTTGCGTGTACGCCGTTGGTCGAGATGTCGAGATGGATCTCGTCGCCGACTCGCCGGACCGCGTGGACCTGCGTGCCACAGCGCAGATCGAAGCCCGATCGTGCCCGTGCCAGCTCGGTGTACCGCACCGCGATCTGGTCGTCCTCGGCGCGCAGCAGGGTATCGCCGCGGGCGATCACCGTGACGTGCGCGCCGAACGCGCCGAACACGTGGCTGAGCTCGCATGCGATGAAGCCGCCGCCTATCACGAGCAGCCGACGCGGCACCGCGTCGATTCGCATGATCGTGTCGGAGGTGTGGAACTCGACGTCGCGCAGTCCCGCCACGTCGGGGATCATCGGCCGCGCACCCGCAGCGAGCACGATATTGGTCGCGGTGACCATCTCGCCGTTCACCGCGATGGTCTTGTGGCCGACGAAGTGGGCGTCGCCCTCGTACACGGTGACGTTGTCCAGGCTCTGGCGGTAGGTGCGCCCGCCCTCAGCGATGGGGTCGATGCGCGCGAATACCCGGTCACGGATCGCGGGCCAATCGATGCCGTTGCACTGCGAGTCGACGCCGAACCGCGCGTTGTGGCTCGCCTGCAGCGCCACATCCGCTGTGTACACCAGCATCTTCGACGGGATGCATCCTCGGTTCAGGCAGGTTCCACCGAACGCATCCCGTTCGACGATCGCCACGTCGAGGCTGTCGAATTCGGGCGTGAGGATCGAGTTGCCCGACCCGGTACCGATGATGAGCAGGTCGTGATGTGCCATAGACCCCTCTTGCTATCGCGAGTGGCGGCCGACGCGGTGCTCGGGTCGCTCAGACGCGATCTGCGCGGAAGAGTCGGATGATGCTGGTCGCATCGAGCCGGTTGGCGCCGCGGGCCTGCATGTGTTCGAGCTCACTGTCGACGAGCGCGGTAAGCGGTACGTCGGCCCCGACGGCCCGGGCTTCGGCGATGCAGAGCCGCAGATCCTTGCGCATCCAGTCGACGGCGAAGCCGAAGTCGAACTCGTCGTTGATCATCGTCTGGCCACGGTTCTCGAGGTACCACGAGTTCGCCGCACCTTTGGTGACCGCGGCGAGCACGGTCTCGAGGTCGAGCCCGGCCCGTTCACCGAACGCCAGCGCTTCGGCCGCGCCGTGGATCGCGGCCGCACACAGGATCTGATTGACCATCTTCGCGAGCTGTCCGTTGCCGGATGCACCGAGGTGGGTGATCGTGCGCGCGTATGCGGCCAGAACCGGTCGTGCGAGCTCGACCGCGGCGATCTCGCCGCCACACATGACCGACAGCGTGCCGTTCTGCGCGCCGGCTTGGCCACCCGAGACGGGGGCGTCGACGAAGTGCACGCCGCGTGCCGCACACGTGGCGGCGAGCTCGCGCGCGAGGGCTGGCGACGCGGTTGTGTGGTCGACCAGAACGCCACCACTCGGCATCGATGCGAGCACGCCGGTGGCGGCCGTGGTGACGGCACGTACGTCGTCGTCGGCGCCTACGCAGGTGAAGACGAACGTGGCGTCGCGCGCGGCGTCGCCGGCAGTGTTCGCCGCGTGGTGACCGGGGTACTCGGCGAGCCAGCGCTCCGCGACCGCACGGGTTCGGTTGAATACGCACACGTCGTGGCCGGCGCGCGCCAAGTGCCCTGCCATGGGATAGCCCATGGTCCCCAGGCCGATGAACGCTACGCGGGTCATGCGCCTTGTCGCGGCGGTGGTTGCGTCAGCTCGCCGCGAGCTGCGCGCCGAGCGCACGCAACGACGCGGTGCCCGCGCCGAGGGAGCACTCGATGTGCTTGTTCCACAGCGTGTAGCGATGCAGCGGGTTCTCGATGTCGACACCGGCGCCGCCGTGCATGTGCTGCGCACCGTGCGCGATGTGATGCGCGCCATCGGACGCGAACCATTTCGCGACCATCAGATCCTCGGCTGCATCGAGGCCGTTTGCGAGCCGCCACATCGCGGAGTAGGTCGCAAGGCGGATGGCCTGCACGTCGGTGTACGCGTTCGCCAACCGTTGGGTGACGGCCTGGAAGGTGGCGATGGGGCGGCCGAACTGCTCACGGGTGGTGGTGTAGTCCGCGGTCATGCGCAGTTGCTTGTCGGTGACGCCGACCTGCACCGAGCAGATCATGCCGAGCAGCCGCTGGTGGAGCCAGCGGAGCATGGTTGCGCCCTCCGCGATCGAGCCCAGCAATTCGCCCGGCACCCCTTCGAGGTGCAACTCGTGCACCGGTTCGAAACGCGACGTGACCCCACGTACGGTGGCCACACCTGGCGCTTTCGGGTCGACGAGGAACAACGCGGGTCCACTGGGCGTGCGTGCCGAGACGATGATTCGTGCCGCGTGTTCCGCGAACTCGACCATGACCTTGGTGCCGGTGAGTGTCCATGCGCCGTCGTGCTCGCCGGCCGCGACGTACGGGTTCTCGATGTCGTCGTTCTGATACTCCTGGAGCGCGACCGACAAGACGATCGAGCCGTCGGCGACACCGGGTAGCCACGCCTGGCGTTGTGCGACGGTGCCGAACTGGTCGATGGCGAGCGACGCGCTCGCAGTCGGCACGAGGGGCAATGGGGCCACGCTTCGCCCCTGCGCCTCGAGCACCTGGCCGAGCTCGACCAGGCCCATGCCGCCCCCGCCGACGTCCTCGCGGAGTGCGATTGCTACGAGACCGGCCTTCGCCAGCTCGCGCCAGGTATCGCGGTCGAACCACTCGGTGCCGGCCTCGATGGTCTTGAGGCTCTGGTGGGTGACGCGGTCTTCGAGGATGCGTCGGGCGAGATCGGCGATCTCTTGTTGTGCTTCGTCAAGGTTGAAATCCATGGTGGTCGTTCTCCGATCGCTTACTTGCGGCGCTTCTCGCGGGGCAGGCCCAGGCCGGCCATACCGATGATGTCTCGCTGGATCTCGTTGGTTCCCCCACCGAACGTGAGCACCCAACAGCCGCGGTAGTTCTCTTCGACGCGACCGAGCAGGATCGCGCCGGGTGAGCCGGGACGAAGGTGGCCCGTGGCGCCGAACACCTCGGTGAGCAGCTTGTAGATGGTGTGCATCGACTCGGAGCCGAAGACCTTGATCGACGATGACTCGGCGGGGTTGACCGTACGACCGGTGCTCTGGTTGAACGCCACGCGCCAGTTCATCAGGTCGAGCGCACGGCACCGCGCCCGGGCTTCGGCGAGCTTGACCTGCACCCACTCCTGGTCGATCACGCGGCGACCGTCGGCCACATGTTCGTTCTTCGCCCAGGCGATGGCCTCGGCCACGAGGTTGGTGATGCCACCCGCCGCGCACAACGACACCCGCTCGTGGTTCAGCTGGCTCGTGATCAGGTTCCAGCCGCCGTTGACCTCGCCGACGACGGCGTTCCTCGGAACACGCACGTTGTCGTAGAAGGTCGCAGTGGTGTTGGCCGCGCCCATGGTGATGTAGGGCGTGATCTTGAACCCGGGTGACGTGGTCGGCACGAGGAACATCGTGATGCCCTTGTGCGCAGGCGCGCCAGAATCGGTGCGCGCCGCGAGCCAGACGTAGTCGGCGTTGTAGGCGAGGCTCGTGTAGAGCTTTTGGCCGTTGATGACCCATTCGTCACCATCGAGCTCGGCTTTGGTCTTCAGCGCGGCGAGGTCGGTACCGGCCTCGGGCTCGCTGTAGCCGATGGAGAAGTGCATGTTGCCCTGGAGGATCTTCGTGAGGAAGAACTCCTTCTGCTCGGGCGATCCGAAGTTGCGGATGGTCGGGCCCACGGTGTTCGTGGTGAGGAACGGGATCGGACAGCCCGCCGTCTGCGACTCGTTGAAGAAGATGTAGTTCTCGATGGCCGAGAAGTCTTTGCCGCCGTACTCCTTCGGCCAGCCGACGCCGAGCCAGCCGTCGCTGCCGATACGGCGGATGAGCGCCTTGTAGGGCTTGTTCTCGTCCTCTTCGGCGCCGCGGATGCTGGCTTTGACCTCGGGGGTCATGAGGTTGGCGAAGTAGCTGCGCAGTTCGAGCTGGAGCTCTTGCTGCGGCGGGGTCAAGGCGACGTGCATACGGCCCCCAAGTGGGTGGTTCGCGATGGGCGGAGAAAAACAAGAACACGTTCTCGGCAGAGACTAGTGCGTCGCCTCACGTTCGGCGCGGGTCGGCGCGGGCCCTTCGCGAGGGCCGCGCTCACCCGCCCCAGACGGCACGGATCGCGGCGCGGGGGTCGTAGACGAGCGTGCATGTGCGGTCGAGAACCAGTGTGGCGCGGCGTGGTGCGGCGCTCGCGGGGTCGACACCGGCGCTGAAGCGCGGCCAGGCAGGTATCGCCGGCGCATGCGGGTCCTCGCCGCGGGCGAAGCTCGCCCAGAGGGACTGAACAGTTCGGGCAAGTCCGTGCGCGGCCGACGCGTCGGCCACGAACTGCTCCCAGCCCTCGCGCTCGACGGCATCGAAGGGGAACGGGATGTCGATGGCGTGGCACGCCCCCAGGCCGGGCACCGCGGATTCCCAGTCGAAGCGGTACATCCACGTGGCGGGTTGGTGTGCGGCGTACGCGGCCGCGTAGCGCAGTGCCGGCATCCACATCGCGTTGTCGGTCGTCACCGCCGACCAGATCTCAGGAGCGGTGATCGCCGGGTCGGCGCTGCGGTATGCGTCGAGCACCAAGGCCGGCGCCGGATGGCCTTGCGCGGCGAGGCGCTTCGTCACACCCACATCGTCGAGCGTGGCCGCGGCCGGATCGAACGATGCGAACAGGGCCATCTCGTCGCGCGTGGTCCCGATGATGAGCGCGACGTTGGCGGCGCCCCCGTCTGTGGCGAGGGCATGCCATGTATCGGTCATGACGTCGCCGTCGGCGACGGGGTGCAATGGCATCATGCCGACGGTGAGGAGGAGCTTCGCGGCGGCGCTCGCCTGCGCCGCGAGGATGGCAGTCACCGGCGCCGCCTGCCATGCCGCGAGGTCGTCGCGATCGATACCCAATTCGGCCGCGATCACGATGGTGACCTCGAGTGCCTTGTCACGTGTGAGCACCAAGTCGGTTGCGCCGCTCTGGACGATGGCACGGTGGTAGAGCCCGTAGGACGCGGGCGTGCCGAGTAGCGAGAGCACGCTGCCCGCGCCGGCCGACTCGCCGAAGATCGTGACGCGCTGGCGATCGCCGCCGAACGCCGAAATGTTGTCGCGCACCCACGCAAGTGCCG
>JANMVY010000085.1:0-2320 GCA_031393535.1 Actinomycetes bacterium
GCGTACCCGTTCGCGGTGTCGAACAGGTTCACTCCCGCGTCGAGCGCGAGGCGTACCTGTTCTTGCGCTTCGCGTTCGTCGATGGTCGCGACCCACCCGCCCGCAGCCGCGCCGCCGAAGCCCATGGTGCCGAGCGTGAACGCCGACACCTTGAGTCCTGACGAACCGAGCCAGCGGTACTCCATGAGTGGTGGCCCTACGACACGCGGGGCAGGACCTTGTCGGCGTAGAGCTGCAGCGATTCCCACGCGGCGTCGATCGGCATGCCGCCGCACATCGGGTGCAGGTTGAAGGAGAACGCGTCGCCTACGGCCTTGGCTTCGGCAACGACCTCGTCGGGCGTGACGAAGCGATACATGCCCTCGGCGCGCAACTCGGCGACCGTGGTCGCGCTGGAGTGCACCGCCGACTTGATGTCGGGCGTCTGCCAATTCGCGTAGGTGAACGATTCGTGGAACAGGTGATGGCCGAATTCGGCCCATGCCTTGTCGGGATCCTCGACGATGAAGTGATGCGAGAAGGCACCCTCGGGCATCATCGCGAAGCCAGGCCAGTCCTCCTTCTGGCACTCCTCGTAGTAGTACGCCATGAGCTCGGGCACCGACGCGGCGAAGAAGATCGGCAGCTTGAAGCGCGCCGCGCGCCGTGCCGCGGGCTTCGAGGTGCCGCCCAGCATGAACGGGGGCGTGGGTGAGCTGAGAGGCTTCGGCGTGACCTGCACGGTGGTGCCGCGGTACGCGAACGGCTCGCCGGTCCACGCCTTGAGCATGGTGTCGATGCACTCGTCCATCAGCTTGCCGCGGTTGGCCCAGTCCTTACCGTGCGCGGCGTACTCCTCGGGGCGGTACCCGATGCCGGCGATCACGCTGAGGCGTCCGCCCGACAGCAGGTCGAGAACGGCGATGTCCTCGGCGATGCGCAACGGATCGTGCAAGGGCACGAGCAACGCCGAGATCGACACTCCGATGGTCTTGGTGCGGGCGAGAATGGCACCCGCCGTAATGAGCGGCGATGGGCTCCAGCCATTTGGCGCACCGTGGTGCTCCTCGTGGGTGACCACCATGAAGCCGTGCTCTTCGGCCCATACGGCCATCTCGATGCCGGCCTTGTAGCGGGCTGACATCTCGTTGGGCTCGAGCCCGGGCTGGATGAAGTTGAGCCGCATGATGGCGACGGGCATGGCGGACGCTCCCTGACTGGTGTGGATCGAGACTAGGCGCGTGCCTCCCCGGGCCGCACTCCGACGCAGCGGTTCAGTGCGTGGCCGACGTGTCGCTGCGATGCACGAAAAACCCGAGCAAGAAGCAGACCACGCACCCGCCCATCGTGACGAGCAGCGTCTGGTGCAGCGGACGTACGCCGACGCTGCCGGCGATGAAGGTGATCGCGAGAGCGGTGCCGAAGGTGGTGCCGATCCGCTGGATCATGAAGCTGATGGAGCTGGCGACCGCGTGTCGCTCGACGGGGACATCGAGCAGGGTAGTCGCGATGTAAGACGGGAACACCAAACCCGATGCCATCCCAAGCGCCGCGGTCCCCGGCACCATGACGGTCCACAGCGCCGGCTCATCGCCCATGGCGAACCAGAAGAACAGCGACACCGCGATCATGCCCATCGCGCCCACGAGGATGAATCGACGATGGCCGTAGCGATGCGCGACTCGTCCACTGAGCACACCGGTGAGGCCCGAGCACAACGACACCGGTGCGGTGGACACACCGGCTTTGAACACCGTCCAGTGCCACACGTTGATGGCGTGCTGCACGATGGCCCAGGTCAGCGCGAACCACGACAGCGCGATGACGAACGTGCCCACGGTGCCGACGCGAACGTTCTGAATGCGGAAGAGGTCGAGTTGCAGCAGCGGGTTGCTGTGACGTTTGCAGCGGATGATGAACCAGGTGAGCAGTGCGAACCCCACGGCGAAGCTGAGCCACGTCTTCTCGCCGAGCCATCCCCACCCTGGCTGGGTCTTGCGCTGCACCACGCCGAGCGTGATCGCGGATGACCCCAGCATGATCAACACCACGCCGAGGAGCTCGGGCATGCGCTTCGTGCGATCGGTGGCCGTCTCCGCGAGGACACGTGGGCCGATCAGCAAAACGAGAAGCCCGATCGGGATGTTGATCCAGAACGCCCACTGCCAACCGCCGCGATCGATCACGAACCCACCGAGTGATGGACCGAGCGCGGCGGACACGCCACCCGTGATCGACCACACGCCGATCGCGGTGGCGAGCCGTTCGGGTGGGTAGGCCGCGATCAGCAACGCGGCGCCCGCCGGCGTGTAGGCCGACGACCCGAGCGCCTGGATGATGC
>JANMVY010000692.1:0-3502 GCA_031393535.1 Actinomycetes bacterium
GGCGAGCGTGCGTCGTTCGCCGTCGATCACGAACGGTGAGTCGGCGAGCCCGCGCCCGTCGACATCGACGGTGGCCGTGGTCGGGTGTGCGAGCGCTTCTTCGAGCGTCTGCACGGGCGCCGCGGGGATGCCTTCGCGCGCGAGTACCGCCAGCCATTCGGCACGCGGCCGCGTGCCGAGCGCAGCGCGCACGGCCTGGCCGTACTCATCGGTGGGGGCGAAATCCACGCCGATCAGGTTCGAAAGTCGCGCCCGGAAATGGCTCGGTGTCTGCACGACGAAGGCGAGGCCGTCGCTACCGGTCGCAACGACGGTGCCGGGCCATTTCAACGAGCCCACCCAATCGCTCGCGCACAGCCACGGCAACAGCGCGTCGACAAGGCTGACCTCGATCCGCGTGCCGACACCGGTGCGTTCACGCGTGAACAGGGAGGCGAGGATTCCCTGCGCCGTGATGGCGCCCGCCGCGAGATCCGCGATGGTCATGGGCACGGGGCCGGCAGGCTGGCCGTAGACCTGGGGCAGGCCGAACGAGCCCGAGAACGCTTGCACGACACCGTCGATCGCAGGCGCGTCGGCCATAGGCCCGGTCGCGCCGTATCCCGTGATGGATCCGACCACGAGGCGCGGGTTCGCGGCGTGCAAGGTGGGCCAGTCGAGTCTGAGCCGGCTCATCACGCCGGGCCGAAAATTTTCGACGAGCACGTCGGCGTCGCGGACGAGCTCGAGCAGGACCTCGCGTCCTTCGGCGTTCTTGAGGTCGAGCACGATGCTGCGGCGACCGCGGTGCAGCGCCCAATAGAAGGGACTGAGCGGTGCGGTCGACCCGCCGCGCGTGACGTCACCGGAGGGTGGCTCGACTTTGACCACATCGGCGCCGAGCTGCAGCAAGCCCATGGCGGCGATGGGTCCCGAGAGGAACGTCGTGAGGTCGAGCACGCGTATGCCGTCGAGCGGGCAAGCTGCGGAGGTCATGCACGCATCTTCGCACGCGGTTCCGCCGGACGTGAGGGCCTCCGTCGAGCCGCTCGTGGTCGCGCCGCGGCAGTAGTGTGCGCGCATGAGCTCGATCTCCTACAGCCCCGCGACGGGCGTCATCATCACCGGCGGCGCGTCGGGTATCGGTGCCGCGACGATGCATGCGCTCGCTGAAGCCGGCCGGCCGGTCGCGGCGTGGGATCTCAACGGTGATCGTGCGGCCGAGGTGGCGGCGGCGGTGCGCGAGAAGTACGGCGTGGCGACCATCGGCGTGGCAGTCGACGTGACCGATCACGCCGCGATCGTCCACGCGATCGCGCGCACGCGCGACATGCTCGGTTCGATCGGCGGCCTCGTGCACGGAGCGGGCATCGTGGGCGCCGGCCCCATCGACGAGTTCGACGACGCGGTGTGGAACCTCGCGGTTGCCACCCACCTCACCGCCGCGGCGGTGCTCATCCGCGAGCTGGTGCCCGATCTCGTGGCGAACGCCGGTTCCTCGGTGGTGCTCGTGTCGTCGATGGCCGCCATCGTCGGGTTCGACGCCAACCCCGCATATTGTGCGGCGAAGGCTGGCATGTTCGGCCTGGCCCGTTCGTCGGCCGCGCGTTTGTCACCGCGGGGTGTGCGCGTGAACTGTGTGTGCCCCGGTTTCATCGACACGCCGATGATGGCCCCGTCGCTGCAGGCCGCGGGGTCGAGCCGGTTTGCCGAACGCGCACCAATGCGCCGAGTGGGTCGACCGCGCGACATCGCGACCGCCGTGCGCTTTTTGTTGAGCGACGACGCGTCGTTCGTGACCGCCACCGAACTCGTCGTCGACGGTGGCGTGGTCGCGACCGCCTGGTAGGCGAGCACGCTCCGGACACGTTGGCCTACGCGTGCGGGTACGGCACCACCACGACCGGGCACGGCGCGTGCGCCGCGACCTGATGGCTCACCGAGCCGAGCAAGAGACCCGTGAACCCGCCGAGCCCGCGCGAGCCGACTACCAACAGATCTGCGCCGCCGCCGGCCTCGATCAAGGTGCTTGCCGCGGGACCGCACACGACTCGCGTCGAGATGCGATCAGCGGGGAAACCGCTCGCGACGACTTCGGCGACAGACTCTTTCAGGAGGCTCTCGGTCGGCGCGGTGAGGTCCATGGGTACGTCGTAGCCGCCCATCCACGGAGACGCCGCGACCATCGGGTACGACCATGTTGCGATCGCCGTGACCCTCGCGCCGTCGATGCGCCGCGCCTCATCGCACGCCCATCGCAACGCGAGCTTCGAGCCTTCGGAACTGTCGACTCCTACCACGATCGTGGTCACGATGTGCTCCTTGGATCAGCGCCGCGTGCCGTCACGGCTGCCGGGTCAGTATGCACGCGCCGCGAGGCGACCACCAAGGCCCTACGTCCGCACCTCACAGCGTGGTCAAACCGGCGACCTTGCCTTTCAGTCGCGGAGCACGTCGACGTTCTCGGCCTTGCCGGCCGGATACGCGTGCCACCGGGTGGGGGAGTCCTCGATGACGCACACCATCTGCTCCCTGCCGAGGAACGGCGAGTCGACCCGCCCGACCTCGAACTCGCTCCCGCGCAGGCGAATACGGTCGCCCGGCTCGATCTCGGTGATGGGGATGGATTGCCACGTCGCTGCCATGTCCCGAATTCTGCCGTACGAGGTGGCCACCGTGCTCGATAGTCTCGGGTTGCATCCTGCGGAGTAGCCGCGGATCGTCAAGAGGAGCGCCTCATGGGTGTATACGACATCGAGATCGACGGCATCGACGGAGCACCGAACCTGCTCGGTCCGGTCCAGGGCAATGCCGCATTGTTCGTGAACGTGGCGTCGAAATGTGGTCTCACCCCGCAGTACACCGCACTCGAGGCGCTGCACGAGGAGCTGCAGGGCAAAGGGTTCTCGGTCATCGGTTTCCCGTGCAACCAGTTCGGCGCCCAGGAGCCGGGTACCGCGGGCGAGATCGTCGAGTTCTGTTCGACCACATACGGCGTCACCTTCCCGCTGTCGGCCAAGATCGATGTCAACGGCCAGCCCCAGCATCCGCTCTACGCCGAACTCAACAAGATCGCCGACAGCGGTGGGCACACCGGTGACATCCGCTGGAACTTCGAGAAGTTCGTCATCGACCGCTCGGGTGCCGTGGTTGCACGGTTCGCGCCGACTGTCGCTCCCGACGCTGCCGAGGTACGCGAGGCCATCGAGCGCGCGCTCGCCTGATCGTTCTGCGTGCGGGTCGGCGCGTTCAGTGCCCGGCTCGCACGCTCTCGATGCGAGCCGCGAGTGTCGCGTTGTGCTTTACCAGCGCGATGTTCGCGGTGAGGCTGCGGCCGTGGGTTACGTCGACGATCCGGCCGAGCAGCCAGGGTGTCACGTCGCGACCGTGCACGCCGCTCGCGGCCAACGCGGTGAGCGCCTGCTCGATGATGTCGTCGATCTCGGCGCGGGCGATCTCGTCGCCCTCGGGGATCGGGTTCGCGATCACGGCGCCACTCTCGAGACCGAGCAGCGTCTGCGCG
>JANMVY010000088.1:0-8482 GCA_031393535.1 Actinomycetes bacterium
TGCGCCCCGCCCCGTCGACCAGCACCGAACCGAGCGATGTCGTCGCCACCTTCACGTTCAACGGCCCCGCTGCCGGCGCCGCCGTCGTCGTGACCACCGCGACAGTCGTCGTAACCGCCGCGACAGTCGTCGTAACCGCCGGCGCGCTATAGGCATAGCCATTCGAGGCGGCCGCGGCCCCCGAGTTCGACGTCGACGCCTTGGTCGTACTGTCATCACCGCAGGAGACCAGCACAACCATGAAGACCGCTGCGGCACCCAGATACCGAACCGATGTGGACCAACGAACTCCTGAGTGGACCATATCCTCCCCCTTGTGTCTCCGGTGGGTACGGAGCCCGCCGGCAACCGGTTCAGTGATTTCGAACCGGACCGCATCGAACCGGCGGCACCCCGGAGCCGTAGTCTCGCGACGATGCGAGTCGTCGACGCCGACACCGAATGGATCAATGCGGCCTACGCAGCCCATGGCCGCGAGCTGTACCGCTTCGCCTACCGATCGCTCGGCGACCGCGGCCTCGCCGAGGAAGCCGTGCAGACCGCCTACCTGCGCGCGTGGCGCGCCGCCGATCGTTTCGATGAGCAATTGGGTTCGTTGCGCACCTGGCTGTTCGCCATCATCCGCAACGTCATCGTCGACATGGCCCGGGCGCGCAACGTACGGCCGCCGCTCGCCGCTGACGACAACGTAGGCATGGGCGCAGAGCTGCATGACGAGCAGGCGATCGAACGGATGCTCATCAGCTGGCAGGTCGAAGAGGCGTTGCGAAAGCTCAGCGAAGACCACCGCGTGGTACTCATCGAGACGTACTACCGGGCACGCCCGTACAGCGACGTTGCGGCGGAGTTGGGCGTACCCGTCGGCACGGTGAAGAGTCGCGTGTACTACGCGCTGCGGGCGTTGCGCCTCGCGCTTGACGAACTGGGGTGGGACGATGCGCGCTGACGAGTGTCGCTCGTTGCGCGGTGAGCTCGCTTCTGTCGCCCTCGACCGGTCCGAGGACGATGGGCGTACGCGTACCCTCGCCCACCTCGACGGCTGCGCGGACTGCCGCCACGAGTTGAGCGAGTTGCGACGCACGGTACGTGCGTTGCCTGCCGCGAGCCTCGAGCACCTCGACACCGACCACATGCCGTCCACCGATCTCGCAGACCGCATCACCCGATCGGCGCGAGAAGAACGGCACCACACGCGACACCGACGCGGTCGCCGCGCGGCGCGGGTGCTTGCCGGCGTCGCCGCCGCCGCCGCCGCCATCGTCGCGCTCGTGTCGTTCGCCTTGGTGCGCATCGACGACACCTCGGCCGCGTTGCAGCCGTTCGCGACCGCACCAAACGGAGCGATAGCGACGTTCGGGCTCGAGAAGAACAATCAGGGCACGAAGATCCTGCTGCGCCAACGCGGGCTCGACCCGGCCCGGGTGTACTGGCTGTGGCTCACCGATGCGAGTGGGCAGCGCTTCAGCGCCGGAACCTTCCGGGGCACGGCGCACGACGAGACCATCACGCTCCAGAGTGCGCTCCCCCTCGATCAGACGGTACGGGTGTGGTGTACCGACTCGGACACCGCGGTCGTGCTCGACAGCTGGATCCAACGCTGAACACTTCTGCCCTGCCCGGCGCTCCACCCGACCGCCGCCTCGCACGTGTGGCACTCGGGTCCGCGGCCGTCCGGGGAGCTTTGCACCGACTACCATCGAACCTGTGTTCGACATCGCGAACCGCGCTCCTTCCACCGACCTCAACGAGGGCCAGCGCGCGGCCGTCGAGCACTGCGGCGGACCGCTGCTCATCGTCGCCGGCGCGGGAACCGGCAAGACCAAGACGCTCGCAGCCCGCGTCGTGCACCTGCTCGACCAAGGCGTAGCACCCGAGCGCGTCCTGCTGCTCACCTTCAGCCGCCGCGCCGCGCAGGAGATGTTGACTCGGGTCGCGGCGAGCGGCGATCGTGGGGCGGCAGGTCGCGTGTGGGGCGGCACGTTCCACGCGACCGCCAACCGGTTGCTCCGCCGCTTCGGTTCGTCCATCGGGCTCGGGTCGTCGTTCACCGTGCTCGATCAAGGCGACGCGACCGACCTGTTCGGCCTCGTCCGCGCCGACCTCGGCCTCGCGAGCCGAGGCTCGCGCTTCGCGAAGGCCGGCACCATCGCGTCGATCTACAGCCGCGTGGTGAACCGTCATGCGCCGATGCGCGACGTCATCCACGAGTCCTTCCCGTGGTGCGACGCGCACGTCGACGGCATTCGACAGGTGTTCGTGGCGTACACCGAGCGGAAGCGTCGCAACAATGTGCTCGACTACGACGACCTGCTCTTGCATTGGCGGGCGCTGCTCGCCGCGCCCGAGCTACGCGACACCGTGCGTGCCATGTTCGACCATGTCCTCGTCGACGAGTACCAGGACACCAACACCTTGCAGGCCGACATCGTGCGTGGCATGTGCCCGCCCGCGCAACTCACCGCGGTGGGCGACGACGCGCAGGCCATCTATGGCTTCCGCGCCGCGAGCGCGGACAACATGTGGCAGTTCTCGAACCACTTCCCTCAGGCCACCGTCATCACGCTCGAGGAGAACTACCGCTCCACTGCACCGATCCTCGCGGTCGCGAACGCAGTGCTCGCACAATCGGACACCCATCTGCCCAAGGCGTTGCATGCCGTGCGCCCGGGCGGTTCACGACCGGTGCTCACCATCTGCCACGACGAAGGCGCCCAATCGGCGGTGGTCTGCGAGACCGTCCTCGAACTGCGCGAACAGGGGGTCGATCTGCGTCGACAAGCCGTGCTGTTCCGCGCCGGCCAGCACAGCACTGGCCTCGAACTCGAACTCGCCCGCCGTGACATTCCGTTCGTCAAGTTCGGCGGGCTCAAGTTTCTCGAAGCCGCGCACATCAAAGACCTGCTCGCCTTGATGCGAGTGCTCGACAACCCAACCGACGAGTTGGCTTGGCACCGAGTGCTCGGCATGCTCGACGGCGTAGGCCCCGCCACTGTGCGGCGCGTGTCGGAAGAGATCGGCGTGGGCCGCGATGGTGGCAATCCGCTCACCACGTTCCTGACATGCGCGCTGCGAGTTCCCGCCGCGGCCGACATCGAGCTCGATCTGTTGCGCCGCGCCTGGGCGGCGTGTGCGCCTTTCGATGTCACCGCGAGCCACACCGACCCCTATGTCGACGGTGCCGTCAGCGCCGGCCGCGCCGTCGACGGTGCCGTCAGCGCCGGCCCCGCCGTCGACATCGACGCGCTGCTGCCCTTGTGCCGCGCGGTCTTCCCCCGGCGCTACGACAACGCGGCGGTCCGCCTCGGTGACCTCGAATCGCTGCGCGTCGCCGCACAGTCACACCACAGCCGTAGCCGCTTCCTCGCCGAGCTCACACTCGATCCACCCGACCGCACGAGCGACCTGGCCGACACGCCTCACCTCGACGACGACTGGCTCACGTTGTCCACCATCCACTCGGCCAAAGGGCTCGAGTGGTCCGCTGTGCACATCATCCACGCCGTCGACGGCAACATTCCGTCCGACATGGCGCTCGCGGACAAAGCCGGCCTCGAAGAAGAGCGCCGCCTGCTCTACGTCGCGCTCACGCGAGCACGCGACACGCTGTGGGTAACCATGCCCCAGCGATTCCACGTGCGGCGTTTCGGCACTGACGATCGCCACTTACTCGCACCGCTCAGCCGGTTCCTCGAACCGGTGCGCGAACAGTTCGACCAACGGGGTAGCGCGCAGGCGCCGGTCGGCGAGCAAGCCATCGACCTGCGCGTCACGTTCACCGACGAGGTGGACGCGATGTTGCACTCGCTGTGGGACTGACAGCAACGACGAGAGCACGATGGCCCGCAGCGAGCTGGGACGCTGCGGGCGATCGGGTCATTCCGCTGACGCGACGCCGACCGGGCACGAAAGGCCGGTGCCACCAAGGCCGCAATATCCCCCCGGGTTCTTCGCCAGGTACTGCTGGTGATAATCCTCGGCGTAATAGAACGCCGGTGCGTCGATGATCTCGGTGGTGATGTCGCCGTAGCGCGAGGTGCGCAGCACGGCCTGGAACTGGTCGCGCGAACCCTCGGCGGCGGCATGCTGCGCGGCGTCGTACACATAGATGCCCGAGCGGTACTGGGTGCCTACGTCGTTTCCCTGACGCATGCCCTGGGTGGGGTCATGGCTCTCCCAGAAAACCGCGAGCAGCTGCGTGTAGCTCACCTGTGCCGGGTCGAACACCACGAGCACGACCTCGTTGTGGCCGGTGCGCCCGCTGCAAACTTCGCGATAGTCCGGGTTGGGGGTGATGCCCCCGGCATAGCCCACGGCTGTGCTGATCACACCCGGAATCGACCAGAACTTGCGCTCGGCCCCCCAGAAGCAACCGAGTCCGAAAACGGCCTGCTGTGCGCCTTCGGGAAACGGGGGCTGCAACGGGTTGCCGTTCACGAAATGCCGTGTGGGCACCTGCATGGGCTCGCTCCGCCCAGGGAGCGCTTCCTCGGGTGTCGGGAACCGGGGTGTCTTCGAACCGAACATGGCTCCTCCTTCGATGGGTGCAACAACGCTCTGATCGACGGGATCGTTCCCTCAGCCGCTTCCCGTCATGCACGCGCTGGTCTTCGTCGACCGCACTCGCTTCATATGGTCCAACATCTTCACCGAAGGATCGCAACGGTGTCGAGGGCGGCTTCGATGGCATCGACACCGTGGTCGGCCTCGGCCATGGTGATCGAAAGTGGTGGGCTGATCCGCAATACGTTGCCGTACAGGCCACCCTTGCCGAGCAGGACACCGTTGGCGCGGGCGGCTTCGAGCACCGCGGTGGCCGCCGGCGCGTCGGGCACGATGCTGCCCGGCTGCACGATCTCGAGGGCGAGCATCAGGCCGCGGCCGCGCACCTCGGCGATCCATGGGTGGCGCGTCGCGACCGCTTGAAGGCGGATCTTCATGTGGGCGCCGACACGGCGCGCGTTGCCCTGCAGATCGTGGTCGAGTAGGTAGCTGAGGTTCGCGGTCGCGGCTGCAACCGCGACCGGGTTGCCACCGAAGGTCGAGATCGAGTTCGCGCCGACGGCGCTCATTATCTCGGCGCGCGCCACGACGCCCCCGAGCGGCAGCCCGTTCGCGATGCCTTTTGCAAAGGTCACGACATCGGGCACGATACCGTGCGCCTCATACCCCCAGAAGTGATCACCGGTGCGACCCCAGCCGGTTTGCACCTCGTCGGCGATGAACACGATGCCGTATTCCTCGAGGGCCTTCTTCATGGCACCGAAGAACCCGTCGGGCGGCGTGGCGAAACCGCCGACGCCCTGAATGGGCTCGGCGATCATGCACGCGACATCGCCTGACGTGGTCATGTCGATCACGTCGTGGAGGTCTTGCACGCACGCTGCGGTGTAGTCAGCGTCGTCGAGATCGCGGAACGGGCTGCGCAGCCGATACCCGCCGTGCACGAAGCTCACGGCCAGACCCGACAAGCTCGACGCGGACCACGAGCGATTGCCCGTGACTGCCATGGTCGAGAACGACCGGCCGTGGTAGCTGTTGCGCAGTGCGAGAACCTGGTTCGACCGTCTGTACGACGTGGCCATCAACAGGGCCGCGTCGTTGGCCTCGGTGCCCGATGTCGTGAAGAACACTCGTGCGTCGGGGATGTGCGACAGCGCGGCGATGCGCTCGGCGAGAGCAACGAGCGGCTCGGACAAATAGAGCGTGGACGTGTGCGCGATCTTGCTCGCCTGCTCGTGGATCGCGTCGACGATCTCGGGGATCGCGTGGCCCGTCATCGTGGTGAGGATGCCCCCGAACAGGTCGAGGTAACGGTTGCCGTCGGTGTCGACGACCTCGCAGCCCTGACCCGACACGATCGAGATGGGGTGCTCGTAATAAAGGCTCTGCCAGGAGGGCATCACGGCCCGGTGGCGTTGCAACAGTTCGTCGTGCACGCGTTCAGAGTACCGAGACACCGACCATGAGGCTGTGCGGATGCGGATACCCGGCATCGATTCGCCGGACCGAGACCGCGAGCCCGCGGTCGGCGAGGTGCTCGGCGAGCTCGGTGATCGGCGTGAACGAGAGCGCGTCACCCGCAGTGATGCGAAGCACTCGCGTGGCAAGCAGCTCCTGGGCCTTGGCAATCGCATGCTTGAGCCGCGGCACGACGTCGGTCTCCTTCACGACGAGCACGCCACCCGGGGCGAGCTCGGCGACGCAACCGTCGAGCAAGGCCAACTCGTGGTCGGCGTCGAGGAGGTACAAGACGTCGACGATGACGATCGCGTCCCATGGTCCTGGCGGCACCGCACCGTGGGTCGACGATGCAAAGGCGAGGCAACCATCGCGCGGGTCGAGGTGCCCCGCCGCCGCACGTGCGATCGAGAGCTTTCGTGCATCGATGTCGACCCCGACCACCTCGCGTGTGGGACACGCGAGCGCGAGATACGCCGACACCAGACCGTGCCCACACCCGACCTCGAGCACCCGGCCGCGGGTGGGCACCTCGGCGTCGATCAACGGCACCGGGCACGTGGCCCAGCGCAGGCGCAGGTGCAACCGATCACCGTGCGACGCGTCGCGGAACAGCGCGAACGCTCGACGGGCGACTCGGTCGGGGCGACGAAAGAGCTCGACGATCACGGGCGGGTCACCGAGCCGCCGGGCGCTGCGTTCCGGGCGACTAGATCGCGGTAGGTGCCCAGGCGAAAGCCATGACGCTCGACGGCCGCGCGCACCGCGGGCGCACACAGTGCCTCGAGCTCGTCACCCCAGCGGTAATCCCACGCATACCGGTGGCGGTCGTCGTCGGTGCGTTCACCTGGATGACCCGAAAGCTCCACCACTGCGCCGTCGCCTGTGGCAAGCCGCTCGATCGCGTCGAGCACCGCTGACTCGTCGAGCTGGCCCGCTTCGTCGAGTCCGGCCGCGTCATCCGGGAACGCGATCCCCAGCGCGGTGGCACGCGAAGCAAGACGTGAGGCAAGCCGCGACGTCACCCGACCGACCGGGCCACGCGACGCGCTGCGTGCCACGCGAACCGCGCCGATGCCGCGCCGCACCGCCAGCCCCAGCGCCACATCGCACAGGCCGGGGAACATGTGCACGTGCTGGTGCGAATCGAGGTGGTCGACGCTGATGCCCGCCGCCGCGATCGCGTCGAGCTGAGCCGACCATTCCCTCTCGATGTCGTGCAGGTCGACGCGGTGCGCCGCGACACTCGGGAGAAGCTGGCGCCAGGATGCGGGCAGATACCCGCGTGCGTTGACGAGCGTGGGAATCTCACGGGCCGACAGCAGCGGCGGGTCTTCGCCGACGACCGCGAGATGTGCGCCGACACCGAGTTCGGCCACATCGCGGAGCCAGCCGACGCTCGGCGCGAAACCCGGTGCCAGCGCCAGCACGGAGGTGCTGGTGAGCACCCCTTGGCCGTGCGCACGGAGAATGCCCTCGGAGACTGCGGTGGTGAGTCCGTAGTCGTCGGCGTTGACGATGAGTGTGCGAGTCATTTCGGAGATGTGGGACGGCGCAGGCTCTCGGGCAGAGGCTCGATGGTGCGCAGCTCGCTGTAGAGCCATCGCATCTCTCGCAGGATCTTCACGATGACCGACCCGGACGACAGGGTGGACACGCCCCGGGAGCGAGGGAAGTAGTCGACGCCGAACTGCACGGTGTGAAATCCCAAACGGTTCGCGCGCGCGAGCAGTTCCACGTCGATGAACGAACCCTCGCTCTTCAGCTCGACGTTGTCGAGCACGCGTCGGTGCACGAGCTTGAACGCGAAGTTGACGTCGCGCAGGCGCAGCGAGAACCCGTAGCGCACGAGGATGTTGTAGACGTACGAGTACACGAACCGTCGCGGCCCCTCGCCGGTGCGATCGAAACGGTACGCACTCACGATGTCGGCGTCGTAGAGCCGCATGATGCGCACGGCCTTCGCGAGCTCGGCCATGTCGAACGGCAGGTCGGCATCGGTGTAGAGCACGAGCTCACCGCGCGCCTCGGCGAACCCGGTCTTGAGCGAACCACCCAGCTTGCGGTTCACGCGATGGTGCACGACTCGCACGTTGGCGTCATTCGCCGCGAGCTCGTCCGCGAGTTGTGGTGTCGTGTCAGTCGACGCGTCGTCGATGAGGAGGATCTCGTAGCCACCGACCTCACCGGCGACCACGAGGTCCTCGGCGGCCTCGCGCGCCGCAGCCACCGTCTGGTGGATGAGCGCTTCTTCGTTCCACATCGGGAAGAAGATCGTGAGGCTCGCAAAGCTCGGTTTCACGTGTCCATCATCGCTCATGCCACGTAGCCACCGCGCGCGAATGACGCCGTGAAGAAGCACAAGGTCACAAAGGCAAACGCGAACCACAACCGGCGAGCGCGGTCGTTGCGGGCGAGGACCTCGCCCAGCACCGCGAACGCGGGGAACGCGCCCAACGCATACCGCCCGAGACCTTGGAAGTCCTTGCTCCCGATCAGCGGGAACGCGAGCAGCATGACGGTG
>JANMVY010000753.1:0-19714 GCA_031393535.1 Actinomycetes bacterium
CGTCGCCGCAGATCAGTGTGGCGTCGCCGCGCGCACGCCCGGCGCCCACCCACGCGGTTCAGCACGCGCGCCCCCGGGTGACGTTGTCGTTGAGAAAAGCCACGAGGGGGCGCTCACGGGCGCGGCGGGGGGAGGGCGTGGCAAGCGGCTCCGGCAGCGCCTTGGCCTGCGCCTTCAGGCTCGCCGCACGCGACCGCAGCATGCGCACGTCAAGGCGTTCGTCCGCCTGCGTGTCGGCTTCATTGCGATGACTGGTGATCTCGTTCATGTGGTCCCACCCTTCGCCCGGTCGTCGCCGACCGGGTCCATCGATTCGGGAACGATCGCCCCTGGGTCGACGTTGTCTGTTACGTCCTGTGCAACCCCAGGCGGGCCGCGACCCTTCCCCGGGCATGCTGTGAACTGCGGGACACCGCCACCGATCGAGGAGTACACGTTGCGTAGGCTGTTCATCGGGCTGGTATCGCTGGGTTTCGTCGCCGGCGGCTGTGGGGGCTCCGCCTCGGCACCGCAGGCCGCGACCGCAACCCTGAGCGACACCCTGGGCGTACCCCCGGCCGACGATCGCGGCATCGCGGCCGACGTGCCCGATCTCCAGGTGGTCGACGTGGCAACTGGCGCGTCGTCCTCGCTGCGCGCGCTGCTGCCCGGCGACAAGCCGGTGCTGCTCTGGTTCTGGGCACCGCATTGAACGACCTGCCGGGCCGAAGGGCCGGCTTTCGAGCGGTTCGCTCGAGCCCATGGTGACGAAGTGCTCGTGATCGGACTCGGCGCGCAGGACGACCTCGAACTCGCACGTCAGTTCATCGCGAAGACCGGCACGCGGTCGTTCCCGATGGTCTGGGACAAATCGTTCGACAGCTGGCGTCACTACGGCATCCAGATCAACTCCGAGACGTGGTTGCTCGACAAGTACGGCAATCGAGCGGGCCCGAAGCGCTTCGGCTTCGACGAGAAGTTGGTGCTCGCCGCAGTGCGAGCCCTGTAATGTGCTCAGTCTCGGCTGACGAACGGCAGCTTCACGACGTGGGCGGCGACCCGCGTGCCGCGTAGGTCGATATCGACCTCGTCGCCGATCGCGATCATGGGTTCGCAGAACGCGAGCGCAATTCCCCGCTGCAGCACCGGGGAGAAGTTGCCACTTGTGACCACCCCGACGACGCGTCCGTCGACCAGCACCTGCTGATCGGCGCGTGGGGGGCGTCGGCCCTCGGTGACGATGCCACGCAGCCGGCGCGGCACTCCGGCGAACCGCTCGCGTTCGAGCGCTTCGCGACCGCGGAAAGGACCCTTGTCCCAACCGACCGCCCAACCGAGCCCGGCTTGCAGCGGGGTGATGCCGGCCCCGAGCTCGTGACCGTGCAACGGCAAACCGGCCTCGAGTCGTAGCGTGTCGCGCGCACCGAGGCCCGCGGGCGATGCGCCGGCGGCGAGCAGGGCAGACCACAAGGTCGCAGACGAGGCCGAGTCGATCGCGATCTCGACGCCGTCCTCTCCGGTGTAGCCCGTCCCTGCGACCACGCAGGCGATGTCGTTCCATGCGAGCCGCCGGACCGTGAATCGCTCGACATCGGCCGCAGCGGGGAAACAGCGACGCAGAACATCGCGCGTGGTCGGGCCCTGCACGGCGAGCACGGCACGGTAGGCGGTGGTGTCCACCGCGGTGAGGTCCGCACCGGTGTGCGACAGGACGGCGTCGACCCGGTCGGTGTTCGACGCGTTCGGCATCACCTGGAAGGTGGTCTCGTCGATCCACCACACGATGATGTCGTCGATGACCGATGCGTCGACGGGGTCGAGCAGGTGCGTGTATTGCGCGCCACCCGGGGCGATGCGCCCAAGATCGTTCGTGAACGCGCGCTGCAATTGCGCGAAGGCGTCGGGGCCACTGACGCGCAACGTGCCCAGGTGACTGACGTCGAATACCACACAGGCCTGGCGGCAGCGTGCGTGTTCGGCGAGCGTGCCTCGATAGACGAGCGGCATTTCCCATCCACCGAAGGGGACCATCTTGGCGCCGAGCGCGCGGTGCGACGCGTCGAGTGGCGAGTGCTTCAGCTGCATCCGGCGGAGACTACCGGCGCCGCCTTGCGCGGCCGGGGTTCAGCCGTTCGCGAGCTGTCGCGTGGCGACCGTGGCGCGGTGCGGGTACAGCTCGACGATCGCGTTGTCGACTTCGTCCTTCACGCCACCGAGCGGGAGGATGTTCAACACACCCTGGCCGCGCCGCACGAGGTCGATGATGTCTTCGCCATCCTGCACGAGCACCGACCGATTGCCCGAGATGACCAGGTTCACGCGGGCGACGTCCTCGCCCAGGTTTTCGCGTAGGTACTCGAACACGGTGCGCACCGACTCGAGCTTGATCCCCGCGTCGAGCAGATTCTTGATGACCTTCAACTCGAGCAGGTCGCGGTAGGTGTACGCCCGCCGGCTGCCGCTGCCCGCGGCATCGATCAGCGATGGTCGCACGAGATCGGTGCGGGCCCAGTAGTCGAGCTGGCGGTACGTGATACCGACGATCTCGGCGGCCTGTCTGCCGCTGAAGCCCTTGTCGGGCGCCTGACTTGCGGAGGTTGTCACAGTCGGATCGCTCCCGGTTCGCACTCGCCTCCGACCGCCGATGCCCCCGACGACCGGGACGACATCGACGAAATTCCGTCGGTGTGATACGGCAGCGTACGACGGGATCGGGGCGCCGTCAACGACCAGCGCGCGAATCTGCGCGCGGTACGCGCGAAACGATCCACCGGCGCACAACCCGCCACGCCGGCCGCGAGATCAGCATGAGGATGCGCCAACGGATCGATGAACCCTTCGGGTGGACCAAGACCGTCGGCGGGGACCGCAAGCTCCGCTACCGGGGCCGAGAACGCAACCGGACCTGGTCCAAGATGACCACCGCGGTGTACAACGTGATCCGCATCACCAACCGTCATGACCTCGCCATGGCCTGACCGCGTCGTTCTTTGTCACGTAAACCACCGAACACGTGCACAACGCAACAAAGAACGAGCCGAATCAGGCCACACCAGCCCCCGAGGCCCCCGAGCCGCCCCCTACTAGCGCATTTTCAGCACCCTGCTAGAGAAAATCCTCGGGGTTGATGTTCTCGATGAACTCTCGGAACTCCTCGACGACTTCTTCCTGCTCGGCCGCTTCGTCGGGCGGGCGCACGCCGGCCGAGTCGAGCACCGCCGCGGATGCGCGTATCGGGGTTCCGAGACGGGCCGCCACTGCGATGGCATCGGAGGGCCGACACGACACGACGGTAGCTACGCCGTCGCGCCGCAGGTGCAACTCCGCGAAGAACGTCTTGTCCTGCAGGTCGGTGACAACCACCGCCTCGAGCGTGGCTCCGAGATCATGCAGGAGGTTCACGATGAGGTCGTGGGTCATCGGGCGCGGCGTCACCACGCCGTCGAGCGCCAGGACGATCGCCTGAGCCTCGGACGGACCGATAAAGATCACCAGGATGCGCTCGTCGCCCGCGAGCTCGCGAAGCAGCACGCACGGCACGTTGGCCGGCGCTTCGATGCGCACACCGACGAGCTCCATGTCGATCATGGCACGCACCCTACCGCCGCTCGGTGGCCCGCGCGATGGACAGATCTCAGTCGAAGGACTTCAACGCGGTACGAAGAAGAACCGAGTGCAGGCTGTCGGTCAGGCGCGAGAGATCGGTCACGGTTTCGTGCAATGCGCGGCGCGCCTCAGCCGTGCGCTGGCGAGCCATCGGCAGCACGACCTGTTCGAGCAGAGCCGCTTCGCGGTCGGCCGCGACCTTGAACATACGCAGGTGCCGGGGTTCGAGCCCGTGGGCCCGGAACGCGGCCGCGAGACGCGCGACGACCAGTGCATCGGCATCGTAGAGCGCGAGGTTGCCCGCGCTGCGGTGCACGAGCAGACCGTACCGCTCGAGCTCGGAGATGTCGGCGGGTCGCATTCCTGTGCTGTCGGCCAGCTCCTGTGCGGTGATACCGAGCGATGCAAGGTCGTCGGCCGACGCCACGGCGTCACTCGTTCTCTGCGCGGGCACGGACGCGGCAGCCGTTCGTGACATCGCGGCCGGTGGCGCAGTTGGCGCGGTCTGAGCCGGCGCCCGGCGATGGGTCGTGCTCCGACCGGCGAAAAGGGTCGGTTCGGGCAGCACGCGCCGAGGTGCGCTCGCGACATGCGAGTCGAAGGTGGGCTCGACGGCCGCGGCCTGCGACACGATCTCGACTCGTGCGGCCGATGCGTCCGGGTGAGCGTGAGCAACCCCGTCGGCCGTGTCATCGCCGGGGTCGGCACCTTCGAGACGATCCTTGATCACCTTGAGAGGCAGATAGTTCTCGCGTTGTTGGCGTAGGATCCATCGCAGGCGTTCGGTGTCTTTGACGTAGAACCGGCGGTATCCGGACGGCGTGCGCTCGGGGTCGACGAGACCCTGACTCTCGAGAAACCGGATCTTCGAGATGGTGACGTCAGGGAACTCGTCGCGCAACAGCGCGAGCACCTCGCCGATCGAGCGGTGAATCTCGCCCACCGGGATACCTTCGCCCGTCGCGCTCACCGCTTCGTGCCGTGGAAGAACAAGAATTTGAACTTGCCGATCTGAACCTCGTCGCCGTCCGTAAGTGGCGCGAGATCGATGCGTCGGCGGTTCAAGTACGTGCCGTTCAACGAGCTCGCGTCGCGGATCGAGTAATCGCCGGCCGCGCGCACGAGCTCTGCGTGGCGACGCGACACGGTGACGTCGTCGAGGAAGATCGCGCTGTCGGGATGTCGACCGATGCGCATGCGATCGGCGTCGAGCGCATACCGCGCGCCCAGATTCGGGCCGCGGATGACGATCAGCAATCCTTCCGACTCGGGGAACTGCGAGCGGTCGAACGCGAACTCATCGGAGTCGTCCACCGCCTCGATCGCGACCGTGTCTTCGTGTGGATCGGGACCCAACGCAGCACCGCACGTCGAACAGAAGTTCGCGCCGGGACGATTGCGGTGGCCACCCTGGGGGCACAGTGGTCCGGATCCGGGCACTTCAGGCGCCGATGAGCTCGCTGTAGGCCACTGCGTCGAGCAACGCCTCGAACTGGGTCGCGTCGTCGGGAGCGACGACGCAGATCCAGCCCTCGCCGTAGGGATCCTCGTTCAGCTTCTGCGGTTCGTCGACGAGATCACCGTTGATCTCGACAACGGTGCCGGTGACCGGCGCGTAGAGCTCGGACACCGACTTCGTGGACTCGACTTCACCGAAGCTCGCGCCGATTTCGATGCGATCACCGACTGCCGGGAGGTCCACGTAGACGACGTCGCCCAAGGCATCCTGCGCGTAGTCGGTGATGCCGACACGCACGCGAGTCGAGGACTCGGCCCGGGCCCATTCGTGGTCGCTCGAGTACCGCAGTTCGGCGGGAACGTTCATCCCCAAACGCTACCGGATCGACGCAGGGTCGGTGTCCACGGCCGGCTCGCCGCGGCGACCGGCACGGCCCTCGGCGAGGGCCGTGCGGGCCAGGGGAACGTATTGGCCGACCGTGTAGTAGCTGAGCGCCAGCCCGGGTATTCCCGTCAACCACGCAAGAACCTCGAAGAGCCGATGCGTCGAGATGTCGGCATGCGACGCAAGGAAGAACGGGAACGCGAACATCAGTGCGAAGGTCGCGCACTTGCCGAGCCACGTGACATCGAATCGACGGGCGCCGAATGCGCCGAGCGTGAGTGCCGCGATCGCAACGAAGGCCTCGCGCGCCAGGGCCGCAACACCGAACCACACTGGCACCGACCGATCGATGAGCATCGCCACGATGCCCACGAGGAACAGCAGTCGGTCGGCGGTGGGATCGAGGATCTTGCCGAGTTCGGAGGTCTGGTCGAGTCGTCGCGCCAGATAACCGTCGATCCAGTCGGTCGCCCCGAGACCGCCGAGGAGCAAGGAGGCAGCCAATCGGTTCTCGCGACCGAAGAGCAACCACAAGAACACCGGGATACAACACAATCGAACGACGGTGACCAGGTTCGGCCAAGTGAACACGCCGCGTCGATCGACCATTTCGCCAGCTTAGATGACGCTGATTCCGGGTAACTTGCGATCGTGCCCAGCATCTTCACCCGCATCATCAACGGCGAAATCCCGGGTCGCTTCGTCTGGCGCGATGAGCAGACGGTGGCGTTCCTCGATGTTCGGCCGCTCTCCCCCGGACATTGCCTCGTCGTACCCGTCCTCGAGCTCGACCGTTGGACCGACCTCCCGGCATCGTCCGCCACCCACCTCATGGCCGTCGCGCACGCGGTGGCCAACGCGCAACAACTGGTGTTCTCGCCGCCACGCGTCGGGCTCATGATCGCCGGGTTCGAGGTGCCTCACGTGCACGTCCACGTCTTCCCCACGCACGCCATGAGCACGTTCGACTTCGCGCAGGCCGACAACGCGCCCGAACCGAGCACCCTTGACAGCTATGCGATCGCGTTACGCGTTGCGCTCCGAGCCGCCGGCCACTCCGCGGCCGCGTAGCACGCCGTCGCTACAAGAGCGACGGTTGCACCGGTACGTCGGGGTCCGCCGCGGGATCGACCCTGTCGATGAGCGATGCCTGTTTGTTGCGCACGTTGTTCACTGCGGTGCTCACCGGGTGTACCGCGATGAGCGACGCCGGCGCGGGCACGAGGAGCCTGCCGAGCAACTCGAGGTCATGATTCTCGCAATCGAGCCACGCGCCCCACGCGTCAGGTGGCAGCATCACCGGCATGCGGTCGTGGATCTCGGCCACCTTCTCGTTCGGTTCGCCGGTGATGATCGTGCAAGTCCGCAACGGCGGCGCTTCGAGGTCGTAGCGGTTTCGCCACAGCTCCCACAAACCGGCGAAGGCGAATCGATCACCGTCGGCCCGGTGTATGTACATCGGTTGCTTTCGCTTCTGACCGGGAACGACCTTCCACTCATAGAAACCGTCGGCCGGGATGATGCAGCGCCTCCGTTCGAAGGATCGCTTGAAGGCGTTCTTCGTCGCAAGGGTCTCCGCGCGGGCGTTGATCATCTTGGCCCCGATCGAAAGGTCCTTCGCCCAGCTCGGCACGAGCCCCCAGCGCGCCTCCTCGAGACGTCGCGTCTCGCCTGACTCGAGAACCACGAACACGTTGGAGGTCGGCGCGACGTTGAAGTTCGGTGCAGCCCCCTCGGCGGTGAGCGTTTCATTCATCGCCGCGCCGAAGTAGCGCGCGATCTCGTCTGGCTGCGACGACGACACGTAGCGACCACACATGACGAACTCAGCGCAGCGTGCAGCTACCCACGAGCGGGGCGCCCGTGGCGGCACTGACGTCGAAGTTGACGACCGAACCCGCGGCGCCGCCGAACGTGGGTACCTTCACCTGCGTGCCCCCGGCCACGGAGATCTGTGCCGTGACCTTGTTCTGCTCGTACGCCGGATTGTCGCCGATGACCGCGACGCGCACGGCGCCAACCGACGCGTTGCCGCCTTCGGACAACACGACGTCACCCTCGGGGATGACGAGGTCGAGCATCGTGGCGGCCAACTTGTCGTCGGTGCAGCCCACCGTCGCGAGACGGCCGAACACGCGGTCTTTCGCACATGCGCCTGGTTTGGTCTCCGCGTAGGCGGTATCGAAGGCGCGGAGCGACGCGGACATCACCGACACCTGGATGCACGCCTTCGTGAGCCAACCCGGTGGACCGACGACCACGACCTGGCCCGCACCGTTGTAGCGGAAGAGCGTCGCCGCGATGCTGCCGGGTGGTTGGGGCAGATCGCCGGGCGGTGCGTCGAGCACGATGCGATCCGCGATTTCGCCGCTTCCCACGCGCACCACGACCGGGCGATCGAGGCGGGCGACCAATGCCTTCTCGACCGTGGGTGAGGGGCCGGCGCGCAGGTCACCGGAACGGTCGGCGACCGCACCGAACGCGATCTCGCCCGCCACGGAGCGGTCGCCGCCGCCACCATCGCTGCGCCACCACGCACCGGCACCGACGAGTACGGCCACGCTCACGACACCTGCGAGCATGCGGATGCGACGCTGCCTGCGCCCGGTGAGCAAGTCGGCTTCGATGCGCTTTTCGTCGAGACGCTCCTCGCGGGTCAGCGGGCCGAATGAGTCGCGCGGTTCACCACCGCGAAGTGCGCGCTGCCAACCGGCGACCAGGTCAGCGGGCATGCGCGGGTACAACCGCTCGAAGCGACGCTGATCATGCGGTCCGAACAACAAGAAAAGGTTGTTGCGCTCCGCGTACGCAAGCGTGTCGGTGAGGTCCTCGTCGACCGGGCGACCTTCGGTGAGCAGGTCGACGAACTGTCGGGTCAGGCGATTCGTCTGATCGTGATCGAGCGTTGGGCCGGCCGCCACCAGAGATTCGAGCGCATCAGCGACATCGGCCTTGGTCCGCACGCGGAAGAACCCGCGTGTGTCGTCGAATATCCGTGATTCATCGCGAGATGCGTTCAGGTCGATGCGGTCACCATAGGGCGTGCGTCGTCGCGCTCGGCGGCACGCGAAGACGCGGCGGGCCCGTCAGAACAGAGCCCGTGCCGCCGACGCCACGACGGTGCCGTCGAAGAACGCAGGATCCTGGCCTGCAAACAACGCAACCGGGTTCGTGAACACGAACGAACGAAAATCGGTGGCCGTGATGAGCTTCTCATCGACGAGTTCCCACGCCTCGGGCACGATCCCCTCCATGTCGGGCGCGTCCCAATGCCCCATGTCCGAGCTGAAGATCGCCTTGAGGGCGACCCCACCGGGATTGGTACGCCCGAATGCCGTAGCAATACCGCGATCGTCTGCTTCGCAACCGAAGAAGAAGCGCGGCACGAAACGATCGATGAGCCCGTCGACCGAATCGACGCCGAGTGCGGCGAAGTCGTCGAGCACCTCGGGGACGACGCCGATGCCCGGCAGCGAGCGGAGCCCCGCCGCCACATCGTGATCACCCGCGAGCGCGAGCACGTCGGCCCCGTGCGCACGGGCGTCGGCTTCGAGGGCGATCCAGTCGAGCGAGGCCGGGTCGAGCATCGCGAGACCGTGCGGCCCACGCTTTTGCCAATGACCGATGATGTCGGCCAGAAGCATCGACGCCCACGCCACCCCGCACTCGAGCACCGCGAAGTTCGAGTCGGGGAATCGCGCAGTGACGCCGTGCAGGTACAGCGACTTGACGAGCATCTGCATTCGCTGGGCGAAGGACCCGATGTGGTTGAAGCAGTAGTTGCTGATCGATGTGTAGCTGCCCGAGGGCATGTTTCCCAGCCCGCCATGGAACGTGACGGCGAATCCGAGTTCGCGCGCCGTGGCCCACACCGGGTCGTAGTCGTACGCGCTGTCGATACCGAACAGGTCGAACCAGTGCGTCTGGCCAGGCATGAGGAAGGGCGACGCATTGGCCGGTTCGGGGTCGGCTATGCGCCTTGTAACGCCTTCGGGCAAGGCGATCACCTTGAAGCCGAGAGCGCGGCACCGGTGCATCTCGGCGATCGCTTCGTCAGGCGTGTGCATAGGGATCACCGCGGCAACCGTCATGCGCTCGGCGTAGGGCGCATAGGTCGTGGCGTAAAAGTCGTTGAACCCGCGGCAGACACCGACGCGCAGTTCGTCGTCGCCAATGCCCGCGATGCCGAATCCCTTCGTGGGGAACATCACCGTGTAGTCGATGCCGCAGTCGTCGAGGCGCGACTCCAACAAGTGCGGAAACGCGGCCGCCGCGAGGTCGTGGGTGTTCTTCGAGGGTGTGCCCCACCAGGCGCTCTGCGGCGTACGCGTCGCGACACGCCGCGACGCGTCGGCGTTCATGATGTTCGCGAGCGGGGTCGCGCTCGCGACATACCGCTCGTAGGCCACCGAGCCGAGCGCATCACGCAGGAAAGGTTCGACCGCCGGTAGATACTCGAGCACGTGACCGTCGGAATCGATGATCGGGTGGCCGGCTCGCAGGCGCACGGCCCGTGCGTCGTCCGCGTTCATCGAGCGGTGGTGATCCATGGTCGGTCCAATCGTTCAAAAAGCGATGAGGGTGGCAGTTGGCTCGCGAGGCAGGCCGAGGATTCGTTCGCCGATGATGTTTCGTTGGATTTGCGACGTTCCACCCCAGATCGACTCGCTGCGACTGAAGAAGAACGAGCTCTGCAACCCACTGGCCGGGTAGTCGGGGTGCGGCGCGCGGCGGCCGTAACCGGCGAGTGCCTCCTCGACACCCGCGTCGCCGGGCAGCACCTGCGCAGCGGCACCCAGGATGTCCATCGCGAGGTTCAACGTGGCCTGGTTGTGCTCGGACCAGAACACCTTGTTGCACGCGCTGAGCGCGCTGAGCCCGGCGCGCTGCTCCGCGGAGAGCCCTTTGCCCCGCAGTACACCGGTGAGGCTCCGTAGGCCGTTGATGCGCATGATCTGCACCCGCGAGTGGGCGCGCATCAGCTCCTGGCGGACGTGGGCATCGCGCGTCGCGCCGTTCGCGCGTGCGTGTCCGCGAATCTCGTGAAGCTGCTTCTCGAATCGCCGATAACCCGTGGTGGCGTTGGTTCCGCGCTCGAAACCGAGTGTGGTCATCGCGACCTTCCAGCCGTCGTTCACCCCGCCGACCACGTTGCCCTTCGGGCATCGTGCCTCGGTGAAGAACACCTCGCAAAACTCGGCGCCACCGTCCATCTGACGGATACGGCGCACCTCGACGCCCGGCTGGCGCATCGGGCAGAGGAGGTACGAAATGCCCTTGTGTCGTGGAGCCGCCGCATCGGTACGACACAACACGAACACGTAGTCGGCGTCGAAACCCTGGGTGGTCCAGATCTTCTGGCCGTTGATCACCCATTCGTCGCCGTCGAGTGTCGCTGTGGTCATCAACGCGGCCAGGTCGCTGCCGGCATCGGGCTCGCTGAAGCCTTGACACCACGAGATCTCGCCGCGGAGGATCTTCGGGATGAACTCGCGCTTTTGCGCGTCACTCCCCCATTGCAGGATGGTCGGGCCGACGAGCGTGTCACCGAAGAAGTCCGCCCGCAGTGGCGCGCCGACCCGCTGGAACTCCTCGGCCAGCACCACGCCCTGCATCGTGTCCAGTCCGCGCCCGCCGTACTCCTTCGGCCACGACGCGCAAAGCCATTTCCCCTCGATGAGCTTCTCGTTCCAACCGGCGAGCAACGCCTGACGCTCGGTCGCGTTCGCGCTCGCGAAACCGGCGGGCAGATTGGCGCCGAGCCACGACCGCACCTCGGCGCGAAACACTTCAGCAGACTCGGGATAGTCGAGATCCATCGGATCAGCCCGCCCGGTCGGCCTCGTCTGGCACGATCTCGGCCCATTGCGGTTCGCGCTTCTCGGCGAAGGCGCGCGGACCTTCCTCTTGGTCAGGGTGACCCCACAATCCCGCGAGATGGCGAGCGCCGGCCCGGCACGCATCGGTGAGGTTGTGCTCGAGCGCTCCCCACAACGCCTTCTTCGTCGCGCGCATCGCCGCGGGCGAGTTCTTCGCGATCTTCTCGGCGAGCGCTTGTGCCTCGTCGCGCAAGCGCTCGGGAGGATCGACGATCTGACTGATCATGCCGAGCTCGTACGCCCGTTGCGCGTTCATGCGTTCGAACTTTCCGGTGAAGGCCATGCGCATCACCGCCTCGGCGGGCATCAAGCGGATCAGTCCGATGGCCTCGACCGAAACGACCTGCCCGATCGATACGTGCGGGTCGAAGAACTGGGCGTCGGATGCCGCTATCACGATGTCCGCGTCGGCGACCCAGTGGAACCCGCCACCACAGCAGATGCCGTTGATCGCGGTGATCACGGGTTTCCACACGTGCTGATGCCAGGCGGTGAAGTGCAGGTCGAAGTTGACGACGCTGTCCTGGTAGCGCTGCATCCCCTGGCCATCGGTGGCGATCTCGGTGACATCGACCCCAGTCTGGAAGGCCCGGCCGTTGCCGGTATGCACGATCACACGAACCTGGGGGTCGCGGTCGAGTTCGAGCCATGCATCGGCGAACTCGTCTCGCATCAGCGCATTCATCGCGTTCAGCTGGTCCGGCCGGTTGTTGATCAGCCAGCCCACATGGTCGTGTCGCTCGACGATGAGCGTCTCGTAGTTGCCATAGGCCACGGGCATCGCTCCACTTCTCCCCTCGCTCGGCGGTATTCGCGCACCTGTCGGCAGTGTCCGCGACAACGCGATCATTCGACAGTGCGGCGAGTCTAGGGACGCGTGCACGTCGCAGCGTGTCCGCCGGCATCGCCGCTGTCGGTTCGGACACCAGGCCCGTCTGCTCTACGCTGCGGACTGTTGGCAGCCGACCGTGGCCGGGTTCGGGAGGAACGGATCACGATGTCGCGTCGAGGGTTGGTGTTGTTCGCGGCCATGTCGCTCATCTGGGGCATGCCATACCTATTCATCAAGGTCGCGGTCGCGGAGGTCGCGCCGCCAGTGGTGGTGGCCGGCCGCACATCGCTTGCCGCACTGGTGCTCGTGCCGCTCGCGATCCGCGCGGGAGCGCTGCGGCCGGCACTCGCGCGATGGCGCCCGCTGCTCGCGTTCACCGTCATCGAGATGGCGGTGCCGTGGCTGCTGCTCACCGATGCCGAACGGCGAATCCCCTCGGGTCTGACCGGCCTGCTCATCGCGACCGTCCCGCTCGCCGGCACCGTCGTGGCATTCGTCCTCGGCGATCGCGACGCGCTCGCCCCGCGGCGGCTGATCGGGCTCGGCGTCGGAATGGGTGGCGTCGCCTGCATCATCGGCTTCGACCTCGGCGGGGGCTCCGGAACGTGGCGGAGCGTCCTCGAGATCATGGGCGTGGCCGTGGGGTATGCCATTGCGCCGTTCATCGCCTACCGCCACCTCCGTGACGTGCCCGCGCTCGGCGTGGTCGCTGCGTCGCTCGCGGGGGTGGCCATCGTCTACATCCCGATCGCACTCGTGGTGCGCCCTGAGCAGATGCCGTCGGCGAAGGCGATCGGAGCCCTGCTCGCGCTCGCATCGATCTGCACCGGGGTTGCCTTCTTGCTGTTCTTCGCGCTGATCGCGGAAGTCGGTCCGGGGAAGTCCACGTTGATCACGTTCATCAACCCGGCCGTTGCCGTGTCGCTCGGCGTCGCAGTGCGTGGCGAGTCGTTCACCGTGACCACCGGTTTCGGATTCGTGTTGGTGCTCGCCGGGTGCCGGCTGGCTACCAGTCGCCCCCACCGCACCCGTGTGCACCACGAAGGGGTAGCGGCGTAACGAAACGCCCGATTCGACCCGCACAGGCGAACGGTCAGCCGAACGGACACGCGATGGACGACGCGCTGGCCAGCATCTTGCCCGCGGTCTTCGAACCGAAGGTCACCACCGCGGCGATGCACACGAGAGCGATCAGCGCGGTGAGCAACGCGTACTCGACGAGCGACGAACCGCGGTCGTCATCGACGTGCGCCGCGACCCAGCAGGCGAGGAAACGAATCGGGGTGATCATGGCGTTGGCGTTCCTCGTGGACTCGGCCGACACGGTGCGAAATGCACCACGTGCGCTCCTGCGAGAACTCGACCCGCGACCCGACGAGGAAAGAGGCCGCCCGCATCATTTCGGGGTCCATCGAGTCAGGCGCGGCGGCGATCGCCCCAGGATGCATCACTCGCTCACCGACAGGCCCCAAAGGGCGTCACGTCACGCGTGCTGATCGAAGCGCGCCGACGCAGAGCTGGGGGCGCTGGACGGCATCTCACGACCGGTGAACGAACGCCAGCCAGGCGTCAGCCGTTGCTCGCCCCGACCCGCGCGGCCCGCCCGGCCGTCGCGCGTGTCGCGCGTGTCGCGGCTGTTCGAGGCCACGTGACCCAAGACGGCCCCGACCGCGAACATCGACGCGCCGCCGAGCAGCAACAGCGTGGCCAGTGCCGTGACGACCCCGGTCGCGCCGTGCAACACCGCCCGCACGACGGCCGCGTTCCCCGGAGCCCATTTGTCGCTCGCCCAGATGACCCCGCGGGGAACGATCACCCACATGAGGCCGGCACCGAACGCCCACGCGCCCGCACGGCGCAGCACCTGCGGACGATCGCCCGCCAAGAATGCGACACCGATCAACGCGAGTGCCGCGAGCGCGAGGCGGGGAACCGCCGCCGTCGCGAAGCGACGAGCGCTAGCGATGAAGGGAATCTCGACGTCGGGCAATGCGATCGACTTGGGCGCAGCCGCGGTGAGTTGGGCGGCGAACTTCGGATTCGCAACACCGAGTGCCCGGCTGACCACATCGACGAGCAACGCCGTGTCGATCGCGGCCACCTGTTTGGGCTCGACCCCCAGCAGGTTCGCATGCTCGGCCGCAAACGCGTCGGTGAGATTGGTCGTCACACGGGCATCGCCGAGCGCGGCGACCACCGCGCTGCGAAGCGCAGGGTCGCTGCCATCGATCTTCGGCACCTTCACCCCCGTGCCCGTGGCCGCCGCAGCCGCCGCAGTGTTGACCGCTTGGGCCAAGCTCGACGCGAGATCTCCGGCGATCTGGTCACGCGCCACGGGGTCGTCGAGCACCTCGTGGGCGATCTTCGTCGAGCGCGAGGGGTCGGCAACGGTGTGCAGCACAACCCAACCGGTCCACGACACGCTCGCGCACAGCAGGCCAACTGTGACGAGCAGCCGGGCGACGTTTCGTCCGATCATGACCCTCCATCGGCATCAGACTCCCGATCATGACCGATCAACGACGGTGAGGAAGGCAGTTCGGCGGCGCGAATCCCTCGAACGCCTGTGAATGGTGCCGATGTCTCCGGGATGTTTGACTACTTCCCGGGGGTCGGCGATTGTCGTACGAGTCGTCCAGTTCGTACGCGCCGATCGTGGGGAGCCCGAGGCACGCTCTCGGTATCGCTCATCTGTCGTGCTGGTCGCGATGGTCGGCGCTGCCACAAGCACCTTCGCCGGCGCACTGTTTTTCGGGGCGCTCGCTCTGGTCACGGCAACGATGTCGGGGTGATGCGGTGCGCAACGGTCGGAAGCACATTTTCACGATCGCGGCGCTGTGCGCGGTGACGAGCGCGAGTTGTTCGTCCTCGATGCCCGCGACCGATCCCGCCGTGTGGCGCGCGCCGATCGTCGCCTTCGTCGATTCCGGTGGCGTCCGACTCCGCGTCCACTCGGTCGGCCCGTCGAAGGCACGCGAGACGCTGGTCGTGGTGCACGGCGGACCTGGGCTGAGCCTCGAATCGTTGGAGAACCTCGACGTCCTCGCGGGTCCCGACCGTCGCGTCGTCTCGTATGACCAGCGGGGCGCCGGGCAATCGAGCAAGCCCACCGACGCCGACTACCGCCTCGACGCGCAACTGGACGACCTCGACGCGGTGCGAAGGTGGGCAGGCGCCGGTCGGGTCGATGTCCTCGGCCAATCGTGGGGCGGTCTCCTCGCGTCGGCGTACACCGCGCTGCATCCTGACCGAGTTCGCTCGTTGGTTCTCCTCGACGCGGCACCGCTCGACTGGACGGAGTTTCTCGCGGGTCAGCAGCGCTTCACGGCACGCGAAGCGCAGCTACGCGGCGAGGGGCTCGTCGCCGCGACCCTGCCACCGGACGAAGGTGACTCGTGCCTTCCCGGGTTGCTTGCTCGCATCCCGGTATATCTCGCCCGACCCGACGACCCGACACCTCCGTTGCACACGACGTGCACCACGACCGCCACGCTGGCCACGTTCGCGGCGGCGCGGACCTCGATCGGTCAGGCGCAGCTGGCACAGCTCGCCGACCGCCTCGGCGACTACCGCGGGCGGGCGCTCGTGATCATGGGCCGCGAGGACCCGTTCGGTCTCGGCTGGCTCGAACGTTGCGTACAGTTGCTCGACGCCGCGCGGGTGGAACAACTCGTCGTAGCTGATTCGGGTCACTTGTCGTCTCTGGAGCGTCCCGCTGTCGTGATCCCCGCGATCGACACCTGGTTGCACGCGGGTACCGCGTCGTGAGGAACCGATTTCACGTGGCATGACGGGGCACCCGACCGCGGCGCGAACGCGCGGCGTCAGGACACGTGGATAACGATGACACCGACATCACGGTCGGCGTCCGCGTCCTCGAGGGCGCGGGCCATCTCGGCCAAGCTGTGCGGTCGCAGCGCGTTGAGGCGATCAGGACGATTGATGGTGATGGTCGCGACGCCGCCCGCGATCATCAAACCGAACGATGCGTGCAACGAGGCCGCCACCGCGGGCCACGAACCGCTTTGGCAGGGCAAATTGCTCGCCGGAGCCCATCAGAACGCGTTGGACGCCGGTCGCCTCCTCTCAGGTCTTCGGTGATCTCAGGGCGACCCGTGAACCCGATTGTTCGCGGGTTGGAGCGAACGCGCCGACGATCGGGCGAGGCTGCGGATGCCGGCGCATCGAGCGACTCAGACAGGATCAGTAATAGATCGCCCCGGGCATCCCACCGCCGCACACGACTGCATCGCCCGTGATCGAGATCGAACGCGGCGACGCGAGGAACGCGACCACCCATGCCACCTCGTCCGCGGTGATGATCCTGCGCACCGACGTGCGCTGCACCCATTGCGCCTCGAGCTCTGCGAGGCCGATGCCCAGCGAGGCGGCGCGTGCGGTCATCGCGCCGCCGGTGGCTTCGGTGCGGGTGGCACCCGGATGCACAACGGTGACGTTGATTCCGGCCGGGCCGAGCTCGTCGGCGAGCACCTTGGTGAGCGCGGCGACCGAGACATTGCGGATCGAGCCGATGATGCTGCCCGCATTGCGCGCCGCGAGGCCCGAGATGTTGATGATGCGACCCCACCCGCTCGCGATCATGAGTGGCGCGACCTCGCGAGCGCACCGCAGATAGCCCATCACCTTGATGTTCACATCGTCGTAGAACGCCTCATCGGTGATGTCCGCGAGCGTCAGTGGTGCCCCCGGGCCACTACCGGGCCGCGCTGCGTTGTTGACCAGGAGGTCGATGCCGCCGAGCGCCTCGTGCGCCGTGACGACCAAGGCGCGCACTGACTCGTCATCGCCGGTGTCGACCACAACGGGCTCGATGCGGCGACCGGTCGAGTCGCGCAGCTCGGCGGCCGTCGTTTCGAGTCGACCTCGGTCGCGAGCCGCGATCACGACGTCACACCCTTCGCCAGCCAGCGCGGAGGCGATCGCCTTGCCGATACCGCGGCTGCCTCCGGTCACGATCGCCCGCTTGCCTGCCAGCCCAAGGTCCATTCCCCGTGGCTACCACAGCTCACCGGGGCCTGACGCCTCGTCGCGGCACTCGCCGACAACGCCCACGGCGAAGGCCGCTCCTGACACTGGCGCGCACGACGCCGGTCTCACCCACCGCCATCAGGTCGCGCGGCATATGTGATGATGGGACCTCCGGCGGGGGTGGACATCGATGGCCAACATCGTGGAGGTCGCAACGGGCAACCGGCGGGTGGTCGTGCGCGGCGGCCGCGTGATCGACGGCAGTGGCATGCCCGCGTTCACGGCCGACGTCGAGATCGTCGACGGCCGCATCCGTCAGGTGGGTCGGGTCGATCCGATCGGCGCGGAGGTGATCGACGCCGACGGGCTCATCGTCGCCCCGGGGTTCGTCGACATCCATACGCACTACGACGCGCAGCTCCATTTCGAGCCGACGGCGTGCCCTTCGCCGGTGGCTCGATGGGTGATTTTCTGGCCGGGCTCGATGGCCGGGTGGGCGTGAACGTCATGGCCTACGTCGGCCATTGCGCGATTCGTCGCTTCGTGATGGGCGAGGCTGCGTCCGAGCGGGCGGCAACCGACTACGAGATCGTCGCCATGCAGCAACTGCTCACCCACACCACCTATCGCTCGCTCGGCCTGCTGCTCACCATGCTGTTTCGCGAGCCCGCGCTCTTGCGCCGCATTTGCGAGAACCGATCGCTCATCGCCGATTGTGTCGAGGAGCTTGTTCGACTCGAGCACGCAACATCGCTCGTCGGCCGTCTTTGCACACGCGACACCGAGCTCGGCGGTGTGTCGCTGTCCGCGGGCACGGTGGTGCTGGTGTCGCTCGCCGCCGCGAACCACGACCCGGCGCGTTGGGACGATCCGGACCGCTTCGACGTCGACCGACCGCTCATCCCCAACATCGCCTTCGGGTGGGGGTTTCATCGTTGCGTCGGCGTGCACCTCGCACGCATGGAATTGCGCGTCGCGCTCGAGGCCCTGCTCGATCGGCTCCCCGACCTCGGGCCCGACCCTCGCGTGCCGCTCGCCGCGATCAGCGGACTCATGTTTCGCGCTCCCGAGCACGTCCGTGCAATATGGACCGCGGCGGCCTGAGCATCGGGGTGACGGGTCCGGTGTTCTGCGGTGTCGACGGCCTGGCACACGAATTCGCGCTCTTCGCAGAGTTACAGTCCGAGCTGCGGGCCCGCCCGAACGACGGTGGAGGAACTACGTGAGCGAAGCACCTTCAGCCAAACGACCTCGGTCGGCCGCGACCCCGGGGACGACGACCGCATCGAGCGAAACGAAGCTGGAGCGCTGGACGATCGGCGACGTGACCGTCACCAAGGTGCACGAGATCACGATCCCTGCTCCTGCCCAAGGCTTCTTCGCCGAGTGCACACCCGCCGACCTCGAGGCCCACGGCTGGTGGAGTCGCCCGCATTTCGTCGACCACGACGGCAATCTCGTGTTGTCGGTCCACGCACTCGTCGTCGAGTCGCAAGGCACGCGACTCGTCGTCGACACCTGCGTCGGCAACGACCGCAACCGGCCCTTCCCCGGTTGGCAAGGCGTGTCGACCAACTTCATGGAGCGGTTCTCGCGCGCGGGCTTCGCTCCGACGAGAATCGACTTTGTCGTCTGCACCCACTTGCACTTCGACCATGTCGGATGGAACACCACGCTCGTCGACGGCCGATGGGTGCCCACGTTCCCGAACGCTCGCTACCTGTTCGGCCGCGTCGAGTACGACCACTGGAACAGCGCCCGACACGAGCCCACCGCCATCCCTGGCACGGTCTCTTTCGACGACTCTGTCCGACCCGTCGCAGAGGCCGGGCTCATGGACCTCGTGGAGTCCGATCACCGGCTGACCGACGAGGTACGGCTCACCCCGAGCCCCGGCCATTCGCCCGGTCACCACTGTGTCGTCATCGAATCGCGAGGCGCAACCGCGGTGATCACCGGCGACTCCCTGCATTCACCGATCCAACTCGCCCACCCCGACTGGACGTCGGTGGCCGACGGCGACCACGAAACCGCCGCCCGCACGCGCAATCGCCTCCGCGACGCCTGGGCAGCTGAGCCCGTGCTCGTGATCGGTACGCACTTCGCGACCCCTACCGCCGGCCGAGTGCGCCACGACGAACAGGGCTGGTGGTTCGATACGGGCGCGGGCGTCAGTCAAACGTAGGCGACGCAAACTTGGCCCAGCAGCCGCCGTCGACCGGTATGACCGCACCGTTGACGTAGGACGATTCGTCCGATGCCAGCCACGCCGCGGCGTCGGCGATCTCGTCCGCGCGACCCAGACGGTGCTGCGGGATCTGCGCTTCGTAACCGGCCAGCCCGACGGGCATCGAATCGAGCCATTGACCGAAGGCCGGCGTGCCCATCGACCCTGGGGCGATAGCGTTGATTCGCACGCCCGTGTGCGCATATTCGACCGCAGCGCAACGCGTCAGCATGATCACCGCCGCCTTGGCCGACCCGTAGGCGGCGAGGCCGGGCACCGCGCCGAGGCCCGCGCCCGACGAGGTCGAGATGATCGAGCCGCGGCCCTGCGGCACCATGACCCGCAGCGCGGCGCGGATG
>JANMVY010000101.1:0-2001 GCA_031393535.1 Actinomycetes bacterium
CGGGGCCTCGATATCGAGCCCCTTGTCCTCGGGCGCTTTGCCGATCACACCCACGATGCCGATGGACAGCGTGCCGAAGTCCGCGATCTCGGCGAGGCCGAGGAGCGGTCGCTTGCCGCCCGGCGCGGCGGGGAAGAACTCTTCCCGCGATACCGTCTTGCCGCTCACGTTCCCCGCGAGGATGTAAGGTGGCTGTTCCTTCTGAAGCGCGTACTCGGCCGTTAGGTTGTGCAACCCCGCGGTGAACTCCGTCTTCCCCACACCGACAGCGACGTAGCCCATCTCGCGCAGGGCGTTCATCGTGGCCACGTATTTGAGAATGGCTTGCTTCGGCGGAGTGGTGATCGGCGGTGCCCCGAGCGGATGGCGGTCCGGGTGAATGTCGCCGAGATCGACGCCGGCCACGGGCCAGTTCTTTTTGCGAAGTGCGTCGATGAAGTTCGCTCGGCGTTCGAGCCCGCCCATCTGTGGACGGCTGCACCCGCACGGCTGAACGTGACCGAACGTCTGCCCCGAGAGGATGATCACCGCGTCCGGCTTCACATCTTTCGGCCAGGTGGAAAACAGCGCGAGCCCACCGACGCCGGTGCCTTCTTTGTCCGAATTGGAGTCTTTTTTGTCGTCGACGTGGAAGCAGAACCCGGAGGCACCGCCGTAGACGAGCCCGGCCGCGAGCGCGAGAAAAACCAGCACGCCCAACACTTTTCGCGCTGTGCCGTGCCGTGGGCCCGATTGTGCGTTCTCAGCGATCATCGCGCTTCGTCCTCCGAGATCCGACGGAAGGACATTTCATACCGCTTTTCGCGATCCGTCGCGAGGGCAATCAAGGCACAGTACCCGTGCGAGCCTCATTGGGAGGGTGCGGCACACCCAGCACCGTCGCCGGGTCCACCACGATCGGCTGCACCACCGCGTCCAACCGATCCTGCTCGTCGTACTCGTAAGCCGTCGTCTGCCCCACCGCATCCGTCTCGGCCGTCTTTCGGTCGAAGTCGTCGTAGTCGGTCGTCGTGTAACTCTGGTCCGCGAACGTCGTTTTGGTCATCCGGCCCTGCGCGTCGTACGTGAACCGCGTCTCGCGGGCCGAACCAGCGTCCACCGTGTACGTCGCCGTCGAGCCCGCCGAGTTGGGATCGGCGGACCACACTGCCCGCACATGGCCGCGTTCCACCGTGCTGCGGCCCCGCACGTCGTACTCCGTCTCCATCCGCTGGATGACCTAACGTGCCGTTCTCGTTCACCGCGTGCCCAATCACCGCCGCCTGCCGCCCGTACGCGTCGTACTCGAACCGCGTCACCTCACCGCCCGCCGACACCGTCAGCTTCGTCCGCCCCTGCGCATCGAACACCGTCTGCGTCGCGGACAGCACGCTGCCCGCCCCCGTCAACGTCGTGTTCCCCGCTGCGGCGTCGAGAGACACCGCCACCCCATTCAGCCGCTGCGAACCCACCGCGCGGCCCAGGTCGTCGTACAGCGTCCGCACGCCGCGCCCAGCGAAAACATCGGGCAAGATTACTGATGACGACCTTTTTACATCACGAGAAAGCAAATCATCGTCTGTCGCCTTCTTGGGTCAATTTATTGAAGGTCTTTTTGGAGACAGGAACCCCTTCGTAGTAGTATTTTTTAAGCCATTCCGTGCCATCCGGATTGTACAAGATCTGAAGCCCATGCGGCCCCCCGCCGACAAAGTCTATTTCTCCCATCAGTGGTCCGTCAGGTGGATACCATTCAAATTGCTTTCCGGTTCCATGAACCATCTCCCAAGAACCCAAAAGATTCCCTTTTGAGTCCCAGCGACGCATCGTGCCGTGAGCAAGTCCGCGTTCCATAGGAATTTCCGCCTCAAGCTGGCCATTCTGTACTTGTTTAGCGCCCCCCACTCCGTCCCGCGTTGCGAAACTGGCGCAGCTGAACGCGGCCCGAGTCGCTAGCATCAGGTCATGGACGGAGCCACGTGCCCCGGGTGCCGCGAATTCGCCCAGCGAGTCGCCGCTCTC
>JANMVY010000793.1:0-8829 GCA_031393535.1 Actinomycetes bacterium
ACCGATCAGGAACGACTCGGTGAGCACGGATCGACGCACCTGCGTGCCGGTTGCACCGAGGGCCCGGAGCAGCCCGAGCTCACGAATGCGTTGACCGATGATGATGTTGAACGTGTTGTTGATGAGGAACGCGCTCACGAACACGATGATGAACGCGAACACCTGCAGGATCGTGCCGATGGGGCCGATGAACACGTTGAACGAATCAGCGAACTCCTTGGTCGCGAGCTCGTTGGTGATCACCTCGACGTCAGCCGGCAGCAGCGCCGAGATCTCGGCCTGTACAGCGGCTCGGTCGGCACCCGGCGAGTCGCTGACCCAGATCTCCTGGTATTCACCCGGCATCCCGGTGATCGTCTGCGTGCTCGCGTTGTCGAACAGCACGAACACCGCACCCACCGAGGCGTCCTTCTTCGCCGTGAACTGCGCGAGTCCAACGAGCTTGGCCCTCTGCTGGCCGCGCGACGTGATCAGCGTGTACTCGTTGCCGAGCGAGAAGTCGTAGTCGTCGGCGGTACTGGCCGACAGCGCGAACTCTGTCGGGCCCACCGGACGCCGACCGTCGACGAGCACCCAGTTCGTGAGCCGGTCCGCCTGGCCCCAGTTCGTTGCGGCGAGCGGGGGTCCGATGGTCTTGACGACCTTGCCCTTCCCGTCGATCGGTACGGCAGCGCCGTCGACGAAGATCTGCCCCTCGACTTGGTCGACGCCGTCGAGGTTGCCGATCAACCTCTCAAGGTCGGCCGGCACCCGAAGATTGTCGCCGCGGTCGCCGAAGCCGACTTTTTGGCGCACCACGAAATCGTTGCCTTTGTTGACGTCGGTGCTGAGCGTGCCGAACGTGGAGCGGAGGCCGTCGGTGAGCACGAAGCTCGCGACGGCGATGCTGACGCCGAACACGATCGCGCTGGAGGTGAGGACGAGGCGCAGCTTGCGCGCGAACAGGCCCTTGAGTGCGATACGGAACATGGTCAGTCCCCGAGATGCTTCATGCGGTCGAGCACCGACTGCGCCGTCGGATTCTGGATCTCGTCGACGACCCGACCGTCGGCGAGGAACACGACACGGTCTGCGTAGGACGCGGCGACCGGGTCGTGGGTGACCATCACGATGGTCTGACCGAGCTCGCGCACAGCGTGCCTCATGAACGCGAGGATCCCGGCACCTGTGCGCGAGTCGAGGTTGCCGGTCGGCTCGTCGGCGAAGACGATTTCGGGTCGGCTGGCGAGGGCACGCGCCACGGCCACCCGCTGTTGCTGACCGCCCGACAGCTCGCTCGGGCGGTGCTTCAATCGGTCCTTCAGGCCGACGGTGCGCACGACCTCGTCGATCCACGCGGTGTCGTGATTGCGCTTCGCGAGGTCGAGCGGCAACGTGATGTTCTCGAGGGCGTTCAACGTGGGCACGAGGTTGTATGCCTGGAAGACGAAGCCGACCTTGTCGCGGCGCAACAAGGTGAGCTCGCGCTCGGGCAGGCTCGACAGCGCGACGTCGCCGATGTACACCTCGCCCGTGGTGAGGGTGTCGAGCCCGGCCATGCAATGCATCAGGGTCGACTTGCCGGAACCGGATGGCCCCATGATCGCCGCGTACTGCGCCGGCTCGAAACCCACCGAGATGCCGTCGAGGGCACGGACCTCGGTGTCGTCGCGTCCGTAGACCTTCGTTGCGTCGACGGCGCGGGCAGCGAGTCGCGTGGTGGTCGGTGGGGGCGTTTGGGGAGTGATGGGCACGTTCGCTCCAGATTCGGAAGGTCCAGCAGGACACGTTACGGAGATCGAGTCGTCTGCGGATGCAGTTTCATCGGTCGTCACTCGAGCATTTCTTCCAGTTCTTCCCACTGCACCGGTGTGGGTCATCTCGGCGGTGGAAGATCCACTGGTATCCGCCGCGGCGCTCTCGCTCTTCGGGTCGGCCGGTTCGCCGTAGGCTCGCCGTTGTGAACTGCCCGTCGTGCGGCACGACCACCCCATTCACGGCACGGTTCTGCCCGTCGTGCGGTCGGGTGCTCCTGCTGCGCGCCGACGAGCGTCGTGTCGTCACCGTGTTGTTCGGTGACCTCGTGGGCTTCACCGCGTTGGCCGAGTTGCTCGACCCCGAGCGGGTGAAGATCTTGGTTGACGAGATGTTCGATCGTCTCGCGGTTGACATCGTCAGTTTCGGTGGTCGGGTCGACAAGGTGATGGGCGACGGCATCGTGGCCTTGTTCGGTGCGCCGGTCGCCCATGGCGACGACGCCGAGCGAGCGGTGCGCGCGGCGTTGAAGATGCAGGATTCCGTGACGTCGTTCCAGGGTGAGGTCGATGTGCCGGTGCGCATGCGCATCGGTGTCAACACCGGCGAGGCGCTGGTCGGATCGCTTCGGGCCGACACGGACTACACGGCGACCGGCGACGCGGTGAACACCGCAAGTCGACTGCAAGCCGCCGCCGACCCGGGTTCGGTGCTCGTGGGCGAGGCCACCCGAGAGGCCACGGGTGACGCGATCCGCTACGTCGAGGTCCCGCCGGTGATCGCGAAAGGCAAAGAGGAGCCGGTGCGGGCCTGGCGCGCGGTCGAGGTGCTGCTGCGCCCGGGTGAACGGCGCCCGCACGCACTCGCACCCCTGGTCGGCCGCGGCGACGAGGTGGCGCTCATGCGCTCGGCCCTCGACATGGCTGAGCATCGTCGGCGGGCGCAACTCCTCGTGGTCATGGGCGACGCCGGGCTCGGCAAGACGCGACTCGCCGAAGAGATCACCGCGATCGCCCGTGACGAGCACGGGGCGCTCGTCGCCGCAGGACGCTGTGTGCCCTACGGCGAGGCGAACCCCTGGCAGCCGGTTGCCGAAGCAATGCGCGGTGCACTCGACCTTTCGCCCGAGACCTCGCTGGCTCACGCACGCACCGCAATAAGCGCGCAGATAGCCGAGTTGTTCCGCGCGACGCCCGCCAGCCCCGAGGTCGAGCGCACCGTTGCCGGGCTCTTGCACCTGCTCGGCTATGACACACCGGTCACCCAACTCGATCCTCAGGCGCAGGTCACCGAAAGCGGACGCGCGGTGCGCACGTTCCTTCAGGCGCAGGCGAATCAGCGTCTGGTCGTGCTCTGGCTGAGCGATCTGCACTGGGCCGGCGACGTGGTTCTGCGCCTCGTCGATGCACTGTGCAACCGGCTTGCGCGGCTGCCGTTCGTGTTGCTCACAACCGCACGGTACGCGTTGAACGAACGCTGGGCTGCCCAGCCGGGCCGGCACAACTCCATGGTCGTGAGCCTCGATCCACTCGATCGTGACGCCGCGGCGAGCATGATCGACGGATTGCTCGATGCCGCGGTGAGCGGAGGTTTGCGCGACGAGATCATCGACCGTGCCGGCGGCAACCCGTTCGTGCTCCAAGAGCTCGTGTCACTCGTGGGCGACGGCTCTCGCACGTCGCTCGCGAGCGCCGATCTGCCGAGCAGCGTCCGCGGTCTCGTGTCGGCCCGCCTCGACACGTTGAGCGACGCAGAGCGGGGCGTGCTCGAGGATGCGTCGGTCATGGGCCGCCGCGGCAGCGTCAAGGCGCTGCTGCGCATGGTGACCATTACCCGACCTGAACTCGACCTGCTCGAGACGCTGCGCGCCCTCCGCGACAAAGATCTCATGCTGCTCGATCGACAGGAGTGGTCGTTCCGATCCGACCTCGTCCGTGACGTGGCCTACGGGCGTCTCACGAAGACCGACCGCGCGCGGCGTCACGCCGGCATCGCGGACTACATGGTCCAAAACGGCGAAGGCCCGGCGGCGGTCGACGCGATCGCGTTCCACTACCGCCGCGCGGCGGAGAACGCTCGTGAGCTCGGCCGAGTACCCGGTTTGCCGGTCGACATCGACGATCTCGCCATCACCTGGCTACGGCGCGCCGCGAAAGGCAAGCCGTCCGACGCCTCGATCCGTTTGCTCGGTCACGCCATAGCGCTCGTCGGAGACGACCATCTCGAACGTGCGCCGATCCTGCTCGAACGTGCCCGGATGCACGCGACCGAGCACCAGCTGACCGCGGCTCGGCGTGACGTGCTCGACGCGCAGGCGAGTGCCCTCGGACGCCCTTTGATCGAAGCGAACGTCAGCTTGCGCCTGGGCGACATCGAGCACCGCGGCGGCGACTTCGACCACGCCATTGCGCTCTACAGCGAGGCAACCGCCCAGTTCCGCCGGCTCGGTGACGTCGCCGGCGCGGCCGAGGCCCTGCGCCTGTCGGGCATCACGTACCTCTTCACGAGCCGCTTCGAAGAAGCCGAGGCAGCGATTCTCGCCGCGCTGCAGGCATTCGAAGACGTCGGCGACACCCACGGCACCGCTTGGTCATGGCAGAACCTCGCATGGATCTCGTTCGCGCGCGGTCGACTCCAGCAGGCCGAGCGCCGCATTGCCCGGGCGATGGAATTCTTCGAACGCCTCGGCGACGAAGGCGGAGTGTCCTGGAGCCAAGGCCTGCTTGCGTACGTACGCCTGCACCAGGGTCGGCTCGACGAAGCCGACGCGTTGTCGGCCGCTGCGTTCGTCGACGCACGTGAACGGGGTGAGCGGTGGGGCCAAGGCATGATGCTCGTGCTGCGCGCGTCGGTGCACCTGTGGTCGGGCCGCACCAACGCGGCCGTGCGCCGGGCACAGGAAAGCCTCGAGGCGTTCCGCGACCTCGGCGACGTGTTCAGCCAGACACAGGCCTTGGCGGTGTACGCCCGGGCTCTCGCGCTCATCGGCCGTGTCGAGGACGCGTTTCGCGCGCTCGACGACGCGCTGCGCCACATCGGCGACCAGCCACGATCCGCCAACATGACGATGCTCGTATCCACGGCAGGTGCCGCGGCGGCCGCCGACGTCGGCGACCCGGAGACCGCGCTCGCCCGGGCGGGCGGCGACAGCATCGACGGACTCGACCCGACGGTCATCGGCGAAGGCGATCGCATCGTGGCGGTCGGCCTCGCACTCGCACAGCTCGGTCGCCTCGAACAGGCACGCGAGGTCCTCGGACTCGCCGCGCGCGAAGATCCCGACGCGGGACGCGACCCGAACGCGCTCGCGTCGCTCGCGTTCGTCACCATTGCCATGGGAGACCTCGATCTCGCGGTCGACATCGTGGGGGCCATCGAGTCGTCGACACGCGCCACCTACGTCGATCACGCGCTCGCGGCGGTTGGCGAGGCCTTTGTCAACCACCGTCGCGTTCGGCCGGCCGACGCGGCCGATTGCCTCGGGCGCGCCCGCGCCATCGTCGCCCGCACCGATGATCGAGTCCACGAGGCCGTGGTCGCGCTTGCGGCGGCCGTGATCGATCCGTCGGTCCGTCCGGTGGCTGACGAGCGCCTCCGCGAGCTCGGCATCGACGCGCACGGTTGGCTTTCGCTTCTCCGAGCCATGCGCGGATGAGCGATCGCGAGCCCGCCGTGAACGAGCCGGCGCCCGACATCGCCGCCCTTGACGCCCGCATCGCCGCGTGGCAGGCCGATCGGGCACAGCGGCTGGCCTCGTCACGCACCCCGTTGTGGCTCACGCATCACCATCCCCTACAACACGACCGTTGCTGGCACGCTCACGGCACGCTCGTGTGTCGGCGCTGCACCCTGTTGTGGCCCCTCGCGTTCGCGGTGATGGTGGCCGCAGGAGCGGGGTCATGGTGGCCCTCAGGGGCCGACGCGGTGCTGCTCGTTGTGCTGCCGCTGCCTGGTGTGGTGGAGTTCGTCCTCGAGCACTTCGGGGTGGTGCGGTATTCCACGCGGCGTCAGCTACTCGTGACCGTGCCGGTCGCGATCGCCATCGGCCGACTCCTCGCCCGCTATCTCGACGATCAGGCTGACGCGATCTTCTGGTTCGTGGTGGTCGGCTACGCGATCACGATGTTCGGCGCGGCGGTCGTGGGTCACCACCGCGCGCGAACTGCGAGTTGACGCCGGTTACTTCGGCTGCTTCACCATGCGCAGATAGGGCTTCTTCTCGTCCCAACCATCGGGGAAGAGCTCCTTCGCCTGGTCGTTGTTGAGTGCGGGCACGATGATCACGTCTTCGCCGCTCCTCCAGTTCACCGGCGTTGCGACCCGGTGCTTGTCGGTGAGCTGCATCGAGTCGATCACGCGCAGGATCTCGTCGAAGTTGCGGCCGGTCGAGGCCGGGTAGGTGATGGTGAGGCGCACCTTGTTCGCGGCGTCGATGACGAACACCGAACGCACGGTGAGCGTGTCGTTTGCGTTCGGGTGGATCATGTCGTAGAGCCCCGCGACCTTACGCTCGGGGTCGCCGATCATCGGGAAGTTCACCGCCTGGCCCTGGGTCTCCTCGATGTCGGTCTCCCACTTCATGTGAGATTCGACGGAGTCGACCGACAGGCCGATGACTTTGACATTGCGCCTGGCGAACTCGTCCTTGAGCTTGGCGGTGTATCCGAGCTCGGTGGTGCACACCGGCGTGAAGTCTTTGGGGTGCGAGAAGAGCACCGCCCAGCTGTCCTTCTTCCAGTCGTGGAAGCTGATCGTGCCCTGGGTGGTGTCCGCCGTGAAGTCCGGTGCGATGTCACCGAGTCGAATAGCCATGAGCCCTCTTCTCCTGTCGTGTGGTTGCGGTCGGTCGCCAGCACATGGCGGTGCGTCCGAATCCCGACCAGACTTGTCGGTTTTCGGTGGGTGCGTCAAGCCGGTGTCAGATCCTCGGCGCGAGGGCGGCGACGGCGTGTCCGATCGCGAACGACGCGGTGGCCGCCGGCGACGGTGCGTTGACGACGTGCACGCTGCGCGGCGTGGTCGCGAACGCGAAGTCGTCGAGCAGGTTCCCGCGCGGGTCGATGGCCTGGGCGCGCACCCCGGCCACCGAGGGCACGAGATCGGCCGCGCGAATGTCCGGACACAAGATCTGGAGCGCGCGGACGAACGCACGCTTGCGCAGAGAGCGGTGGATCTCGCCCGCGCCGGTGCGCCAGTATCGCCCGGCCAACCGATAGGTGCGGGTCGAGCCGAGCAATTCGCGCACGTCTCGCGCATCGACATCGCGCCAGCGATAGCCCTCGCGTCGTAATGCAGGCACCGCATTCGGCCCCGCGTGGATGGTGCCGTCGATCATGCGAGTGAGGTGCACACCGAGGAAGGGGAATTCCGGATCGGGCACCGGGTAGATCAGCGAATTGCACAGGTGGCGCCGCTCGGCGACGAGCTCGTAGTACTCGCCGCGAAAGGGCATGATCCGTACGCCGCCCGTGTCGGCGCCCGCGAGCCGCGCGATGCGGTCGGAGTGCAGCCCCGCGCAGTTCACGAGCGCGCGAGCCGCTATCTCTGCCCCGGTGGTGTGGTCGCGCACGATGATGATGTCGCCACGCTCGTCGATGGCGTCGACCCGGAACCCGGTGCGCACGAAGGTCCCCGTTTCGGCGAGCGTGGACTGCAGTGCATCGCACACCGCCGGGTACGACACGATCGACGCGCTGGGCACCGCGAGCGCGGCAACGCCACGCGCGTGTGGCTCACGGGCCCGCAAACCCGCGGGGTCGAGACGCTCGACTGCGATGCCGTTCGCTCGGGCGCGTACTTCGAGCACATCGAGTCGCGGCAGTTCAGCCGCGGTGGCGGCCACGATCACCTTGCCGCACCGGTCGACCTCGATCCGTTGTGCCGCGCAGAACGCGAGCAGTTCGGCGCGTCCGTCGCGCACCATCGTCGCCTTGGCGGAACCGGGTCGGTAGTAGATGCCGGAATGGATCACCCCGGAGTTGTGCCCACTCTGGTGGCGCGCCGGAGCAGCCTCCTTTTCGACGAGGAGCACCGAACGCGCCGGGTCGGCCGCGACCAGAGCCCGAGCGGTGGCGAGGCCGACAATGCCCGCGCCGACGACCACCACGTCGACTTGGTCCAGGTCCGTCACCCGGCGAGTCTGGCAGGCGGGCGCCTCCGTGATCAGGTCGCGGGCGTGGCCGCGAGGTCGGAGGCACCGAACGCAACGGAGAATCGCTTGCACCACAACACGACCGTGCGATAACGGGTCAGGTCGACGCCCGCCGGGATCTCGTAGTTCTGCGATCCGATGTTGCCCTTCAGCTTGCCGAGGCTGACGAAGTCGTCGTCGAGGCGAGCATCGGACGTGCGGGCATCGACTCCGGCAGACAGGTACACGTGAACATCGGGCCCGTTGTCGGTGGCGAGATCGACGAGGCGCAGAAACCTCGTGGTTCCGTCGGTGAGCACGATCGCCTGACCCGTGGTCGTGTGGGCCCGCGAGACGAACGTGCTCAAGAACGTGGTCTTCGGCCCCGATGCGCCAGTGGACGCCGGCCCACCCGACGTGACCGGCGTTGCGGTCGCTCCGCTCGCCGGGGCGGCAGCGGCGGTCGGCGACTCGGCCGCCGCGGCGAAGGGCGCAGCCTCGTTGACCTTGTCGTCGAACACGAGACCTTGGATGGCGAAGTATCCGAACGCGAGCCACGCAGCTACGGCGGCGACGACCACGGCCGCGGCGGCGGACGCGGCGGCGCGGCGGCGGGTCGCCCAAAGGCTGCGGAGACGGGGGAGACGGGGCATTGGGTGCTCCTCGGCGCGTGCAGGGCCAGGTGGTGGGTCGGGCTCGGTCGACATGGAAGCGTCGCCGCGCCGGAAAAGGTTCCGCGGTCGGCCCCCGCCACGATTCTCGCGCACTCGTATGGTCCGAATGACTCAAGCGCGGCCGGTGGCGGCCGACAGAGACCGGCACGAGCGCCGACGATGGCGCAACGAGTTCGTCCGGCGGGGAACCGATGCGCTACAACAATCTTCGTGATGTTTCTCGCCAACTCGCAGGTTCCGATGGTGACGATGCGGTAACGTGCATTGCGAAAAGAAAACCATCCGTAACGC
>JANMVY010000796.1:0-7913 GCA_031393535.1 Actinomycetes bacterium
TCGATGCGGTCGTGCGCGGCGAGGCGTCCGTCGAGGTTTACGAGCGAGGCGTCGTCGCGTAGATCCTCGGCACCGATCGCCCGACACAGCGCAAGCCATTGACCGTCGGTCTCGACCGACACCGCGACCCACTGGTCTGTCGCCGCGGACTCGTATACCCCTTGCGGCGCGCGACGCCGCGAGCGATTGCCCATGCGTTCGAGCAAGATGTCGTTGGCGCTCCATTCGACGATCTGCTCCGCCGCGGCGTTGAGCCCGACCTCGATGAGGGGCACCTCGATCAGGCACCCCTGACCGGTGCGGTCGCGCTCGCGGAGCGCGAGGAGCACCGCGAACGCCGCATGCATTCCGCCGACCGGATCGCACACGCCACGCGGCACCATCGGTGGACCGTCGCGATGACCGGTGACCCACGCGAGCCCCGATGCCTGTTCGATGGTCATCGCGAAGCCTGTGCGATCGCGCCAGGGCCCATCGAGGCCGAACGCCGGCATGCGCAGCATCACCGCGCGTGGGTTGCTCGCGCGGACATCGGGCCAGTCGAAACCGAACTGCTCCATCACACGCGGCGAGAAGTTCTCGACGACGATGTCGGCCCAGTCGACCAACCGCATGGCCAGCGCGCGGCCATCGGCCTGGCCGAGGTCGAGGGTGATGCCGCGCTTGCCTACGTTCACGGACTGCGAAACCGGTGACCACTCCCACACCTGTGGCTTTTGCATCCCCGCGCTGAACCGCATGCCATCGGGGCGTTGGATCGACTCGATCTTGATGACATCGGCGCCGAGTGCACCCAACATCTCGGTGACCACCGGGCCGGCCCAGAACGCCGAGAAGTCGGCTACTTTCACGCCTGCGAGGGGAAGCCACGCGCCCTCGCGCACGGCCGCAGCCGCGCCGGTGCCGATGCGTGTGCGCGAACGCGCCGCGCCCCCGACCTCGTCGCGCACCCTCTCGGAATCGGCTCCGAGTCGTGGCGTCGGGCCGATCGGACGGAGCGCGATGTCGGAGAACTGGTAGGGCGGTCGGGGTTGCACGAACCCGGCAGGGTTCTCGACGAAGACGCCACGTTCGATGAAATGATCGACCATGAGCACAGTGCTGCCATTGCCCACCGGGCTGACCGGGATGCGCATGGCAGCCGCGAGGGTGACGATCTCATCGACCGACCGGTGGACGGTGTAGGCGCGTATTTTGGACCACAGCTCTTCGCGGGCAGCCATGCGAGCGTCGGCGAACATCATGTGCGGGGCCGCGAGCTCGGGGGCGCCGATGAGGTTGCAGAAATCGGTGTACTGCTGGCTCGTGATCGTACAGAAACCCACAAAACCGTCCGCAGCTGGTTCGATCGACGGGATCTCGAACGAGCGACCGAGCGGTCGCCCCGGCTCGAAGGTGGCGAAGATCTGACGGAACACCTGGAACGACAACATCATCGCCTCGAACTGCGAGACGTCGACGTGTACCCCTCGTCCGGTGTGGCGGGTCATGTGCAGCGCGGCGAGCGCCGCGGGCGCGGCGAATGCGGCAACCGTGAAATCGCCGAGTGCCCCACCTGCGGCGACCGGTTCGGATCCGGGCAGTCCGCGGTAATCGAGAGACCCGACCTGTGCCTGCAGTGTGAACTCGTTGGCGGGTCGCGTGGACCACGGTCCGCCGCGACCGAACGGTGAGATAGACAGCAGCGAGGTGGCGGGATTCTGCGCGTGCAGTGCCTCGATGCCGAGTCCGAGTGCCTCGATGGATCCCGGCGTGAAGTCCTCGACGACGAGGTCGGCCGCGGCGCACATGGCCCGCACCATCGCCGCGCCTTGTTCGGTCTGGAGATCGGCGACGACACTCTGCTTCGACGCGTTCAGGAAAGCGAAGAACGCCCCGCTGGCGCCGGGCGCCACAGATGTCGGTGACGCGGCCCACCCGCGCGCCGGGTCGCCCGAGGCTGACTCGACCTTGAGCACGTCGGCACCGGCGTCTGCGAACAGCTTGGTGCAGTAGGGGCCGGCGATGCCCGTGGTGAGGTCGACGATGCGAACACCGCTCAACGGATAGCGGGGTGTCATGTGGTCACCGGTCCGGCGGGATGTCGAAGCCATACAGCGACGCACAGTTCGCCGAGACGATTCGTCGTACCTCGTGGGCAGGTACGCCGGCCAGGATACGACCGAGAATCTCGCGCGACCGGGGGAACGTCGATTCGGTGTGCGGGTAGTCGCTGCCCCACAACATCGTCTGGATGCCGATGTAGTCGCGGACACGCAACGCGACGTTGTCCTCCTGGAATGACGCGAACACGTGCTCCCGGAAAAACGTGCTCGGCAAGGCCTCGGAGTCGCGATAGCGAATCCACTCGGGCCCCCGCGGCGGGCGTTGCGTGTAGGTGTAGTCCATCTGATCGAGGAAGAACGGAATCCACGAGAGCTCGTGCTCGACCGTGCCGACCCGCAGCTTGGGGAATCTTTCGAACACCCCGGAGAAGATGAGGTCGGCCAGCGTCTGGCGAATCTGGTAGTCCTTGTTCACGAACAATGCGGGGGCCACGTTCTTCACGTCGAGCGCGAACGACGCGTAGCCCGCCTCGGTGTCACCACGTTCGGTACCGACGTGCAACGACAACGGCATCGCGAGGTCTTGCGCCGCGGCCCAGAACGGGTGATAGGTGGCGCTGCGGAAAGGCGCCCGCTTCGGTGGCAGCACCGTGATCATCGCGCCGCACAGCCCCATCGCCCGGCAACGCTCGAGCTCGCGCACCGCATCGTCGACGTCGTCAAGGTTGATCATGGCCAACCCCTTCAGGCGTGCGGTGTCGTGGCTGCAGAAATCGGCCAACCAGTCGTTGTAGCCCTTCATGGCAGCAGTGACGACGTCGGTCACGGGCACACCGAAGAGCACTAACCCCTGGCTCGGGTAGATGACCGAACCCCACACGCCGTCGAGCTCGTTCTCCGCGATGTAGCTCGCCGGGTGGTACGCAGCCGGTCGCACCTGTTCGAACGTCGCCGACGTCTGAAGCTCCGCGTTGTCCTTCTCGAATCGGTCGCCGGTTTGCGTGCCGAGAAACGACATCGTCTTTCGCCCGTCGACGTACCACCATTCGCCGTCGGCTTCGGAGACCACGCGCGGCATGCGATCGCCCAGCTCCGTACCGCGGCCCGCCCACAGATCGGGAGGTTCGACGATGTGGGAATCCGACGAGATGAGCCACGTGCTCGCCAACACCTCGACGACATCGTTGTTGCTGGTTTCGAGCAGCGTCATGGCGTTCCCCCTGAAGTCGCAGTGAACCCTAATGCACGTGCGCCCGGCACCCCATCAGCACCCGGCACCGCGAGCCGCTGCCCCATCAGCTGTTCACAAGGCTCCGGAATGTTGCGCCCGATCCATGCGCAACGCGTGACAGATCGGGATGGTGAAACAGGCCATGACCGCGCCCGCAAGGAACGCGTGCGCGAAGGACCCGCGTGCGACGCTGTCGGCCACGATGACCGACATCACCGTGGTCCCGACCGCGCCCCCGATCTGGCTCACCATGTTGGCGACACCCGTCGCGATGCCGATGTCGGCGGTGTCGACCGAACGGCTGACGAACGCGAACAGCGTGGTGCGAGAGAAGCCGTTGCCGAACCCCGTGGTGACCAGGGCGACCTCGATCAACGACAGCGAACGCGTCGCCGCGCCGAGCACCATCACGAAGGATCCGAACACGAGCATGCCGTTGCCGAGAACCTGCAGGCGGGCACGAGTCAGAGACGCGTGCATCCGCCCGGCGACCGCGGAACCGATCGAAAACGCGATTGGGCGTGGTATCTGCACGAGCGACGTCACGGTCACGGAGTACCCGAACAAGCGTTGCACCATCACGGGAGCAACCACGAAGCTGCCGATGAACGCCGCTTGCGCGACGGTCATCGTGGCCGAAGGAATGCTGAACGCGCGGAGGCGCAAGTAGCGCAGCGGCAGCAGTGGAGAAGGCGTACGACGCTCGATCGCGACGAACAAGATCCACAACACAGGCCACGACACGAAGCTCAACACGACGAACGGATGCGTGAAGCCCAGCGCCCGAGCGCGATTCACCGCGAGCAGCAGGCCCAGGGCACCCACACCGAGCGCAACCGACCCGGCCACATCGAAGCGCACGTCGTGTCGGCGGGGTGTCTCCGGCACCACCCTCAGCGCGAGCACGAGTGCGATCACACACGGGATCATCTGCATCAAGAACAGGGAGCGCCAACCAACGGCGTCGATGATCGGCCCGCCGAGGATCACGCCAATGACCGGGGAGATGCCGCCGACCGTGTTGAGGAGGCCGATCGATTTCGCCCGCTCGCCCTCGGGTAACGAGGCAGCGATGATCGCGAAGCCCGACGGACCCACTGCGCTCCCGCCGATCTGGCCGATTGTCCGCACCGCAATGAGCGAGGCAGGGTTCCACGCGAACACGGTGAGGAACGCGAAGATCGTCGACACCACGAGCCCGTACACGTAGACCCGGCGATGACCATACAGATCACCCAGCTTGCCGAGCAGCGGCATGCCGAGGCCGAACGCAAGACTCGGCGCGACCTGCACCCAGGCGACCACGGCCGTCGACGAGTGCAGATCCTCGCGGATGGTGTCGAGCGAAGCGGCGAGCAAGGTCGTCGGGAAGCTCGTCGCCGCGGTGCCGAGCACGAGCGCAGCGAGCAACTGCCGGCGCCGGGCGCCCTCGAACCACGGTGCCGCTGCCATGGGCCATTCCTAGCACCGGTCCTCGAACGCCATGATTGCCCGGCCGCCAGGCGCCGCGCGAGTGCTCGGCACACGCGGACGAGCGGCCGCGCGCTGGTCGGCACGGTCGTGTCACAATTGCTGCGCTGCTCGCAAAGGAGACCCGTCGTGACCGAACCGCTCGCGCTGCTCCCACTGGCGTGCCACGTCGGTCTCGACGAGGTGCCCTGGGTGCCCAATCCCGCGGTGCCCGGCGCGTCGATGCGTCTGCTGCAGGCCGATGTCGAACGCGGCTTGTATGTGACCGCGGGCCGCCTCGACGCAGGTATCGAGGTCGGCATCCACCGTCACACCGGTGCAGTGCACATGTTCACCCTCGCCGGCGCGTGGCGCTACCTCGAGCACGACTACGTGAACCGCACCGGCTCGTACCTGTTCGAGCCGGCGGGATCAGTGCACACGTTCGCGGTGCTGCCCGATCAAGGCATCACCGAGACGCTCAGCGTCATCTACGGCGAGACCGAGTACCTGGACGCCGACGGCAACATCACACAGGTCACCAACGCGGCCACCAACCTGCGGGCGTACTACGAGGCCTGTGAGCTGGCCGGGGTGCCCCGCCCGCAGGCGATCCTGCGCTGACACGGCGTTTTCACGGGAGCAGTCGCCGAACAAGCGCATGCGACTGGAACGGTGCGAAGAACCACGTCTGCTGCATACCGGTCGCGTGGATGTAGAGGAAATGGATGTTCGACGCGGACGCCACGGCGACCGGTCGCAGCACCGGGTCGTCGCGTGTGAGCCGCTCGAAGATCGCATTGCGAAGCAACGCTATGTCGCGGTAGCCGCCGCGAACCAGTACTCGTGCGTGCTCTGCTCCGGTCACGAAGAGGAACGGTCGCGCCACATAGAACGCAGAGTCAGATGCGACCGCGCGGTGCAGCCAGTTCGTATGGCACGCGGCGCGCACAGCGAGCCCGATCTCGTCGAGCAGTGCCTCGGCGTTCTGATCGTGATTGATGATCGATGCTTGCCAAGTGGTCGCGTAGGCGAGAACTTCGCTCGAGTCCGGCTCACCGAGGGACCAAGGAGTTCGCGGATCCTCTCCGATGCACCACCCGAAGCGTCCCGGATGCGAAAACCCAGAGCGATCGAACTCCCCGGGCACCGAGCGCAACAGGTTCCGAATGACGAGACGCACCGCTCGCCCGACACGATTGTTCGACGGCCAACCAGGTCCGAGTGCACCGTCCTCGGATCGGAAGCCCAATGCGGTCACCGCGGGCCCACGCACGACGAGCACCTGCTGCGCGCCTGCCATGGTCGCGGTGTGCGCGTGGAGGTTGAACTGCTCGTCGGCCATCGCGTCGAGCGCGGCGAGCACGACCACGAAGTGCCGCGGCTCGACGCCGGCCATCACTGCGTTCACCGCAACCTGCGCGACCGTTGCGTCGAGGCCGTTGCGAGTGGGCAGACTGACTACGACCTCATCGCGGTCACGATGCGACCGCGCGAGCAGCGCGGCTACCCGGCCCGGGGTCGGGAGCGCGACCGGTAATCCGTCGGTCCACCCACGCGCGGCGAACGCGGCTTCGGCGTCGTCGTCGTTGTCGAAAACGAGATCGGCGGTGTCGCCCAGCGTCTGCGACGCGGTGTCGCCCAGCGTCTGTGACGCGGTGTCGCCCAGCGTCTGCGACGGAGTGGGCGCGTCGCGCCGGCTGAGCAGGCGCAACACCTCGTCGACGTGATCGCGCGCGCGCTCGGTCACGCCGCTGCCGTCGAGCGCTCCGACCGGGAACGGCGTGACGACATAGGGGTAGTGCGCCATGCCCGACAACGCACGCATTGCGTCGGCGGGGCCGGTGAGCGCGTCCGCGATCACTGCGACCGACGGGATTCCGAGCCACTCGAACTCGAGTGCGTCACGCATCGTGCGTGACGAGCACGAACCTCAATCACCGACCGCGGCGAGGACTGCGTTGGCCCACTCCGCGATCTCGCGGACATCTGCCGCCTCGGGCGCAATGCTCACGCTCGCCTTGCGGTAGCGGCGCACCTCGATGGAGCGCACACGTACGCGCAGTTCGGCAGCGAGCGCGTCGAGGAGCTCGACCGAGTTGGGCTTGCCGTTCGCCACCAGCGCGAGCCGCACCGGGCTTGCGAGATCGACGGGCGGCGCCATGGCGCGCATGGGCGCCTGTAGGCGGGTGGCACTGTGCACAGGACGCCGTACGACCACCGGTACGAGCCGGTCGCTCATAGCCGGGCCCCGATCAGTTGCTCGAGTGGCGGATCGGAGCGGAACGGCTCGCCGCGCGACGCGGGGCGCGCGGCAAGCGGCACGTGCACGTCCGCGACGCGGGGACCGACGCGGGCGGCGATCGGAGTGAGCGCCGCGCGGTCGAAGCCATACACGTCCGCGGCGACGCCCGCGAGCATCTGACGGCACTCCGCTTCGGGCACGTCGTGCAGCGTGGCGCGCAACGCGTCGGTGAGATGATCGGTGGCGCCCTCGGGATGGGGGAAATCGTCGCCCCACATGATGCGATCGATCCCGACCGCATGGCGGTATCGCACATCGGCACGGGGCAACATGCTCGCCCCGATGTAACAGTTCCGCCGCCAGTACTCGAGCGGCGTCAGCGACAAGCTGTCGACCGTGGCCGACCCGAAGGTGCTCGAGTAGTTGAGCACGTGCGGATCGTCCGCCCAGCGCGACTGGATGATCGTCAAGCGTTGCCCGATGCGAGCCAACTCCTCAAGAACCCATCGCATGCCCCACATCTCGGTCCACACCACCCGAAGATCAGGATGGCGTTCGAACACACCGCCCACGATGAGGTGCAGCAGGGTGCGCTTCGGCCACAGGTCGTGCTCGGCGAACATAATGCCGAAGGCCAGCGCATCGTCACCGACGTCGGGGCTGCCCGAACCCATGTGTTGGTGCACCGCCATGCCGAGCCCGGCACACGCGGCCCACAACGGGTCATAGCGCGCGTGGAAGAACGGTGTGGCCACAGGATGGCTGGGCGGGATCGAAGGGATCATCACGCCTCCGATGACGCCTTTGGTCGCCGCCCACTCGACTTCGGCGACTGCGTCGTCGATGTTGTTCGGGAGCAGTTGCACGAGCCCGCGACGGCGGGTCGGGTCACCCGCGCAGAACTCGACGAGCCACCGGTTGTGCGCACGCAAGCCCGCCCAAC
>JANMVY010000033.1:0-10521 GCA_031393535.1 Actinomycetes bacterium
TCGTCGTGGTCGCGCTTTTCGGCGGCGCGACGATCGTGCTCGGACTCACGCGGAGCTACATCGTCGCATTTGTCGCGCTCGCCGTGTTGAGTGGGGCCGACATGGTGAGCGTGTTCATACGGAGCACGCTCGTCCCACTGATCACACCGGACGACAAGCGCGGGCGCGTCTTCGCGGTCGAGATGCTCTTCGTCGGCGCGTCGAACGAGCTGGGTGGATTCGAGAGCGGTGTGGCGGCGACGGCGTTCGGCACCGCGGCTGCGGTCGTGAGCGGGGGCGCGGCAACGATCCTGATCGTCGGGCTGTGGTGGTACTTCTTCCCATCGCTCCGCAATGTCGATCGCTTCGAGGAGCTGAAATGAGCACTCGGTCTCAGCCGAGCCGGTACCGATAGAGGCACATACCGTCGGTGCCGTGGTCCTGCGGCAGGATTCGAGCGCCGCGTGCGTCGTACCGCCAGGGCGCGCCGTCGACCGGTACCGCATCGAGCGCAGGATGGGTCGCCGCGACGTGGGCGTCGATGCCGCGTGTCTCCGCGTCGGTGAGAGTGCACGCGCTGTACACGAGCATGCCGCTCGGCGCGAGCACACGCGTGGCCTCGTCGACGAGCGCACGTTGGATCACGACGAGACGGTCGATCGCTTCAGGGGTGATGCGCCACCGCGCGTCGGCGCGTCGGCGCAGAGCCCCCAGGCCGGAACACGGTGCGTCGACGAGCACGCGATCGAACGACCCCTGGCGCCAAGGCAACGCGCGTCCGTCGGCCGCCGCGATGTGCAGCGTGCGGCTGTCGAGCTCTCGCCGGTTCGCGACGACGAGCGACAATCGACCCACGCGCACATCGGTGGCGTACACCTGGGCGCCCGTCGCGGCGAGCATGGTGGCCTTGCCTCCGGGCGCGGCACACACGTCGGCCACGCGCATACCGGCTGCTGCCTCGACTGCGTCGGCAACGAGCTGCGAGGCCGGGTCCTGGCGATAGCCGTCGGCCCGCGTGTGCACGACCGCCGGTTCGTTCATCGCGGACAGCGCGGCCAGCGCATCGTCGTGTCCGAGATCGGCGACGAGGCGAGCGACGATCCAGTCGGGATAGCTCAGCCTCGTCGCGTCGCCGGGCCAGTCATCGGGCCCCACGGGATGGCTCGCGACGCGACGCAGGATCGCGTTCACGAACCCGCGAGCCCGCTTGGGCGCCGCGCCGACGGTCGCGTCGACCGCGGCATGTGGTGGGGTTCCGGCGAATGCAAGCTGATAGGCGCCCACGCGCAACGCAGCGCGCACAATCGGTTCTACCGTCTGATCGATGATGAACCGATCGACGAGGTGATCGCACGCCCGGCGCATACGCGTGGTGCCGTACACGAGCTCGGTGACAAAGCCACGGTCGCGTTCGTCGAGCCCGGCGGTGGCCAGGACCTTGGGTACCAGCAGGTTCGCGTACGCACCGTCGCGGTCGATGCGCACCAGCGCGTCGATGGCGACGCGGCGAGCATCGGCCGGCCCCGCGCCCCGCGTCATGTGCCGAACCGATCGGCGGGCGTGGGCCGCGCGCCGTTGCGCCACGCGGCGAACGACTGACGACCCTTCCCCTCGGGTTGCACGACGACGATCTCGAGCAGCCCGTCACCCGTACCGACATGTGACCCAGCGACCTGGCCCGGCTCGAGCGGAGCGACAGCCGCGTCGAGCGGCGCTGTACGGGTTTGCCACACCTTGAGACGCTTGCCCCGGAAGGTGGTCCACGCATCACCGAGACGCACCGTTCGATGCAGGTGCGTTGCGCTCGCCGAGAAGTCGAGCGCCAGCTCGGACGGGATGACCTTGGCGGCGTGGGTCACATCGCCCACCTGTGCCTCGGCCCGGCCGAGGCCGTGCCCGAGCGCGTCGAGCAACAGCTCGGTACCGATTGCGACCAACCGCCCACGCAACTCGTCGAGCGATTCGTCGACCCCGATCGGTGTCTCGGCCCGGCAGTAGACACCACCGGTGTCGAGCCCTTCCTCGACGGCCATCACGCACACCCCGGTCGTGGGATCGCCCGCGAGGATCGCGCGTTCCACGGGTGCCGCACCCCGCCAGCGGGGCAACAGGGAGAAATGGAGGTTCACCATCGCCAGATCGGCGAGGACATGGGGTTTGATGATGCGCCCGAATGCCACGACCACGCCGAGGTCGGCGCCGGCGCCCAGCACGTCGTCGACCTGCTCGCTCACCGCCAGGCCGAGCTCGAGCGCGGCGGCTTTCACCGGCGATGGCACCAGCATGCTGCCCCGACCACGGCGCTTGTCGGCGCGCGTCACGACGAGCGCTATGTCGAACCCTGCGGCATGCAAGGCGCGCAGCGGCGGTACCGCGACATCGGGTGTACCGAGATACACGAGACGCCTCGGGCGTATGGGGGGATCAATCACCGAAGCGACAACCCGCGCCGCGGCGGCGGTGCTGGTTCGACGACCGGAAGGTCCATCGCTCGCTCGCGCAGGATCTTCATCGCATCGCGCCGCTGATCGTCGTCGAGATAATCGAGGAGCAGCTTGCCATCGAGGTGATCGAACTCGTGCTGGAACAGCCGCCCCGCGAGCTCGTCGACTTCTAGGTCGACCTCGTGACCGTCGAGGTCATAGCCGACCAGGTGCACGCGGGCCGGGCGCACGATGTCCCACGACAGGCCCGGCACCGACAGGCACCCTTCCTCATAGACCCATTCGCCGTCGGTCTCGACGATGCGCGGGTTGACCAGCGTCCGCGGGCCGTCGCCCAGGTCGTAGACGAACAACCGCTTTTGGACGCCGACCTGCGGGGCGGCCAGACCGACCCCGGGGGCCTCGTACATCGTGACGAGCATGTCGTCGACCAACTTCACCAACGCGCCATCGACGTTGGTGATCTCGTTCGCAACTTGCTTGAGGACCGGGTCTCCGAAGACGCGGATCTGGTAGGGCGCCATGGCCTTTAGGCTATCCCGATACGGTTTTCGTCGTGTCCCACTACTTCGACCCACATCCCACGTCGGGACACCGCGAGGGGTCGGTCACTCTCACGCTGCCCGACGTGACGCTGACGTTCGCGACCGACCGTGGCGTGTTCGCCGGGTCGGCAGTTGATCCTGGAACGAAATACCTGCTCCTCGACGGGCCCACGCCCGACCGCTCGGGCGACGGCGCTCTCCTCGACCTCGGTTGTGGATACGGGCCGATCGCTCTCGCGCTGGCTCGCCGGGCGCCCCTGGCCACGGTGTACGCGATCGATGTCAACGAACGGGCCCGTTCGTTGTGCATCGCGAACGCGCGTGCGAACGGTATTGACAACGTGGTCGTATGCGAGCCCGACCACGTTCCCGCGGAGCTCCCCTTCGCGGGCATATGGTCGAATCCGCCTATTCGGATCGGCAAAGAACCGTTGCACCAACTGTTGCTGCGTTGGCTCCCGCGTCTCGCTCCCGGCGCGCATGCCTCACTCGTCGTGCAACGGCACCTCGGCAGCGACTCGCTCGCGCAATGGCTGGGCACCAAAGGCTTCGTGGTCGATCGTCTCGGCTCACGACGCGCGTATCGCATCCTCGACATCTCCTCCGAAGGCAGGATATGAAATCACTCGACGGCACCGGGCAGAAGCGACTTCATCGCACGTGGCGACGCCAGACCGAGGGCGCGGTGGCCCTCATACTCGACAGCGTGCAGAACCCCTTCAACGTGGGCGCCATCGTGCGCACGGCGGCCGCGTTCCGCGTCGAGCACATCTGGCTCGCCGGTGCGACCGAACCGGTGTCGCATCCGAAGACTCGCAAGACCGCGCTCGGCGCTGAGCGTTATCTCACCTTCACGACGTGCGACACCGCCGAGGCCGCGGTGCGCGACGCGCAGGCCAAGGGGTTCTTCGTCGTGGGCATCGAGCTCGCCGACGAGGCAGTGCCGCTACACGAAGTGCCGCCGACCGATCGCGTGTGTCTCGCGCTGGGGCACGAGGAGCGCGGCCTCAGCGCAGCTTGCCTCGCTGCCTGTGACAGGGTCGCGTTCATCCCGATGCTCGGCAAGATCGGCTCGCTCAACGTCGCCGCCGCGGCCGCGATCGCGTGCTACGAGGTTCGCCGCCATTCCTGGACAGGGCCGATCGCGTGAGCGCTGGTGCCATCGGCGGCGACGCCGAGCGGCGCGGGACGAGACCTCAGATGCGGTCGGGGTCCACTTCGATGCGGAGTCGGCCCGCGGGCCGGTCCACTGCCGCGAGCGCGTCGGCCAGCTGTCGATGACCGGGCGCGCGGACGAGCCAGCGGCCGTCGTTCGGGCCCAACACGTCGATGCCCGCCCGCTGGCCGAGGCGTTCGACGAATGCGGATGCGGCCGCCCCCGAGACGACGGCGAGCGCGGTGAACGGCGGGAAGCCGAGCGTACGACGCTTCTCGCGTTCGACTGCCACGAGGCGCCCGGGATCGGCGTGAAGGGCCGCGTCGAGCACCTCGTGTCGTGGCATGCGGGTCTGCACCACGATGCGACCTCCCTGCGCGCGGCCACCGACGAGTCGCGCGGCTCGAATGAGCATGGCCATCGCCTGCTCGCCGGTACGAAACCTCGGCGCCAACAATTCTTGGTCGAAATCGAGGAACACCACTGCGCGCGCCTCGTGCACCTGATGCAGCACCGCTTCGGTACCGATGTACACCTCGGCCGAACGCGTGCCGAGTTCTTGTGTCGCGGTCACTTCGACGACGACACGTTGCGAGAGAGCTTCGAGCTCTTCGCGGGCGCGCGTCACGCCGAGTCGCAGGTTCTTCAGCTTCTGCGACCCGCAGGCGACACACAACGCCGGACGAACCGTGGCGCACTGCGCGCACACGAGCGCACCGTCGTCGCGCTGGTCTACCGCCGCGTGACAATGTTCGCACCGGGCGAGTTCGCCACACGCCCCGCACGCCAACAGCTTCGAACGGCCGGTGCGGTTGAGGACGCACACGACCGGTCCCACGCCGCGGAGCACTCCGACGATTCGCTCGCTGAACAGTCCGTGAAGCGCGGTGTCGTCGCTGCGTCGGTCGATGATGTCGAGAATCGGCCAGCCGGCACGTTCGACGCTACGAGAAGGGACGACTTCGACGCCAACCGCGAGCGACTCGAGAGTCGGAGCCGGCGACGTGAGCACACAGGGCACCCCGGCGCGGCGAGCGCGCTCGATGCACACGTCGCGCGCGTGCCACGTGGGCATGCGCTCCTCGCGATACGACTGGGCATGGTCGTCGACGACCACGATCGCAGCCAGGCCGCCTACCGGGGCGAACGCTGCAGCGCGCGAGCCGACCACGGTGGCTCCCGCAGCGCCGACCGCCCAATCGCGTGGGTGTAGCGCGATCACCACCCCGGAACGGCGCAGCCGAACCGCGATCGACCGTGCGTCGTCGATCGAAGGTGCGAGCACCAGTGCGTTGCCTCGTCGGGTCGCGGCAAGCACCACTTCGAAGGCGTCGTCGGCCGGCGGTAGGCGGAGTGCACGCACGCCCGGCTCGACGAATGCGCGGTCGTAGGACGTGGCGACCCCCACCGGAACCGACGTGGCCGGCGAGGGCGACTCGGGAGGCAGTCTGCGCACCATGGTCGGCGGGGATGCGGTGGTGAGCACGTTCGCGACCCGTCCAAACCAACGCCACGCAGTGAAGTGCGCCAGATCGATCAGGGGCGCTGGTGGTCCGAGCCCGGAAATTTTTGCGAGGGAGCGCAGAACCACGCCAGGCGGTGGCTCGACATCGACCGCGAGCACCCAGGCGCCGATTCGTCGGCCGTGCAGGTCGATGCGCACGATCGAGCCCACTTGCACGAGCACGCCCCGCTCGTCGCCGGGCTCGTCCCACGCGAGCGGCACGACGTAGTCGAAGGTCTTGTCGATGCCGGCGACGTCGGGCAACACGCGCACCACCCGACCCGCGGTTCGGGGCACCGGCTCGGTTACAGCGACCGAGGACACGGATACCACGGCCTCGGGAAACAGCTCCGCCGGCGCGTCGGTGCCGGGTGCGGGCACCGCCGAACCGCCGATGCGGGGACGGTTCAGAGGCCGAGAGCCGATCGCAGGTCGCCCACGCGGTCGATCAGCTCCCACGTGAAGGAGTCGCCCACGCGCCCGAAATGACCGTAGGCCGCGGTGGCTTTGTAGATGGGCTTGCGCAAGTCGAGATCACGGATGATGGCTGCGGGACGAAGGTCGAACACGTCGTCGACGGCACGTGCTATCGCCACCTGATCGACGGTCTCGGTGCCGAAGGTCTCGACGAGCACCGAGATGGGACGTGCCATGCCGATCGCGTATGCGACCTGCACTTCGCAACGCGTCGCCGCGCCCGACGCGACGACGTTCTTCGCCACCCATCGCGCCGCATACGCAGCCGAACGATCGACCTTCGAAGGGTCCTTGCCGCTGAACGCGCCACCACCATGGCGAGCCATGCCGCCGTAGGTGTCGACGATGATCTTGCGCCCGGTGAGCCCAGCATCGCCCACCGGACCGCCGACCACGAAACGACCGGTCGGATTGACGAACACCGCGTAGTCGTCGTCGCGAAACTGCTCGGGGATGACCGGCGCGATGACCTGCTCGATGAGGTCGGGGCGGATCATCGTGTCACGGTCGATGCCGTCGTTGTGTTGCGTCGAGATGAGCACGGTCTTCAGGCGTACCGGCGTGTTGCCCTCGTACTCGAAGGTGACCTGGGTCTTGCCGTCGGGTCGGAGGTACGGCACCTGCCCCGACTTGCGCACCTCCGCAAGGCGTTCGGCGAGGCGGTGCGCGAGGTGGATCGGCAGCGGCATGAGCACGTCGGTCTCGTTGCACGCATAGCCGAACATGATTCCCTGGTCGCCGGCGCCTTGCTTGTCGAGCATGTCGGACTCACCCGAACGACCCGAACGCACTTCTTCGGAGTCGTCGACGCCTTGCGCGATGTCGGGCGACTGTTCGTCGATGGCGACCATGACCCCGCAGGTGTTGCCGTCGTAACCGAACGACTCGCGGTCGTACCCAATGCCCTTGATGGTGTTCCGCACGATGCTCGGAATATCGACGTACGCCGACGTGGTGATCTCGCCCGCAACGATCGCGAGGCCGGTGGTGACCAGCGTCTCGCACGCCACTCGGCTCGTCGGGTCTTGCTCGATCAACGCGTCAAGAATCGCGTCGGAGATCTGGTCGGCCATCTTGTCGGGATGGCCCTCGGTGACAGACTCCGAGGTGAACAGCCAGTTGATCACAAGTTCCTGCCTTGGGGGATCACGGTACGGGTGGTCGAATCGCGGTCGCGTCGAATGACGATCGCGTCACAGATCGCGTCGGCTATGACGCGTTTGTCCGCGAGAGGTATAGCACTCGCATCGCCCTCGACCGTGAAGATCGTGACGGCGTTCGTGTCGTGCCCGAAGCCGACGGCCGGGGCTGTGACATCGTTGGCGACGATGATGTCGAGGTGCTTGCGGGTGAGTTTGTCCTTCGCGTTCGTCGCCAGATCGTGGGTCTCGGCGGCGAAGCCGACGATGATCTGACCGGGCCGCTTGGCCCGACCGAGGTCGACGAGGAAGTCGTGCGTGGGCTCGAGGACGATCTCGGAGAGTCCGTCGCCTTTCTTGATCTTGTGCTCTGCGACCGCCTTCGGGCGGAAGTCGGCGACCGCGGCGGCCATGACGATGACATCGAAGGACCCGGCGCGCGGCATTACCGCAGCCTGCATCTCGGCTGCGCTCTCGACCGAGATGATCTCGACGCCCACCGGTGCAGGCCGGTCGGCGCTGGTGACCAAGGTGACCTCGGCGCCGCGGGCCCACGCCGCGGCCGCAACCGCGTACCCCTGCTTGCCCGTGGAGCGATTGGTGACGACGCGGACGGGATCGATTGCTTCGCGCGTGCCGCCCGCGGTGACAAGCATGCGAAGCCCTCGCAGGTCGCCGGCCGACAAGACCCGCTCGGCGTGGGCCACGATGGCTTCGCCCGACGCGAGCCGGCCGGTGCCGACATCGCCTCCGGCGAGACGACCGGCCTCAGGGTGCACGATGTGCACACCCCGTGCCGCGAGGACCGCGAGGTTCTCCTGCACCGCCGGGTGCTCCCACATCTCGGTGTGCATCGCCGGGCACACCAGGACGGGTGCTCGCGTGGCGAGCAGCGTGGCGGTGAGAAGATCGGCGGAGCGCCCGGTGCGGTAGTCCGACAGGAGGCGAGCGGTCGCCGGCGCGATCAGGATCAGGTCGGCAGCTTGCCCGAGCCGCGTGTGCGGGATCGGGTTCGTCTCGTTCCACAAGCTCGACTGCACCGGTTCGGATGCGAGCGCCGAGAACGTGGTCTCACCCACGAACCGAAGAGCACCGTGCGTGAGGACCGGCACGACGTGCGCCCCGGCGTCGACAAGTCGACGACAGACGTCGATTGCCTTGTATGCCGCGATGCCGCCGCAGACCCCGAGGACGACATGGCGTCCGGTGAGCGCAGACATGCGGTTCGGTGTTTCAGCCGGCGTCGGGCGTCTCGACCCCGGCGTCGTCGGTGACCTCGGGCTGGACGGGGACGATCTTGTCGGCGGCGATCTCCTCGAAGGCGATCGACAAGGGCTTGCGCGCGATCGACGTGACCTGCGGCGGGATCGAGGATCCGAGGCCCTCGCCCAGATGCCCGAAATACGAGTTGATCTGACGGGCCCGCTTGGCCGACAGGGTCACGAGGGTGAACTTCGAGTTCGAGCGCGCGAGCAACTCCTCGATGGGGGGGTTGACCATGCTGTCGTGGCGCTGGGCCATGCGGGCTCCTGAGGAGGTGACGTCGGGCGGCGCACGATTCGCGCCATGACACGGGTCGTCAGGCTAGCAGCGCACCCGCCCGCTCCGGCGCAGCCATACTTACAGCACTCAGCGCGCGAGGTCGCCGAGCGGGTCGCCACCGCCGGCCCGGCGCGCCGCCGCCACGAGCGCCACCACCTCCGCGACCACACGATCAAGGTCGTCGTTCACGAGCAGCACACACCCGAGATCGCGGGCGTCGCGTCGCTCCCGCTCGGCTTCGGCAATACGGGCCGCAACCCGCTCGGGCGGATCGCCCCGGCCTTCGAGGCGACGGCGCTGGGTGTCGCGATCGGGCGCATCGACGAAGAGTAGAAGCGCTTCGGGGAGCCGCCGGTGCACTTGCCGGGCACCGTTGACATCGATTTCGAGCAGGACGTCGAGGCCGTGCTCGATGGGCGGCACCGGGGTGCCGTACAGGTTGCCGTGGAACTCGTTCCACTCGAGGAACCCGCCCGCCTGTTCGTGGGCGCGGAAGCGAGCACGATCGACGAAGACGTAGGCATTCGGATTTTCGCCGTCGCGTGCGGCCCGTGTCGTCCACGACCGCGAAAGCCACAACCGCGGATCGAGCGCGACGAGACACGCGGCGATGGTGCCCTTCCCGACACCCCCGGGGCCGGAGAGGACGATCACCACGGTCGGGTCACGGGTTCAGCTCCCGAACTCCAGGAGGAGACGGGCCCGTTGCTGGGTGCCGAGGCCCTGCACGCGGCGGGTTTCGGCGATGCCGACGTCGTCCATGACGCGGCGGGCCTTGACCTTGCCGACGCCGGGCAGCGACTCGAGCAGCGCCAGCACCTTGATCTTGGCGATGGTCTCGTCGGTCTGCGCCAAGGCGAACAGCTCCTCGAGAGAGAGCGAACCCATCTTGAGGCGGTCTTTGATCTCGGCTCGCGCGCGGCGGGCCACGGCGGCCTTTGCGAGCGCGGCTTGGCGTTGTTCAGCGGTGAGTTGGGGAGGATTGGCCATGTCCCGACCATACAGAAGCCGACACCCGGCAAGGACCGAAATAGCTGTGACAAAAGCATCGCTATCGCGTATTTCGCCACAACGCCCGACCCGCACGGGGCCGCAAACGCTTGACCGCCCGACGTGCTAGGCGAGCTCAGCCACGAGCTGCTCCGCCGCCGCCACCGGATCCTCGGCGGCAGTGACCGTTCGCCCAACCACCAGCAGGTCGGCGCCACCGGCGATGGCTTCGGCGGGAGTGGCCGGACGAGCCTGGTCGTTCGAATCGGAGCCTGCGAGGCGGATACCGGGAACCACGCGCTTGAGCCGCGGCGCGTAGCTGTACGCGTCCTTCAGGTCGGCCGCCGCGCACACGATGCCGGTACAACCGGCTTCGGCCGCAAGCATCACCCGTTTCGGCATGATGTGCGACGGCGCGTCGGCGTCGCTCGTGAGCACCGTTATCGCGAGCGACCACGGCTCGTCGAGCCCGGCGCGGCTCGCGCCGTGGTGGAGTCCTTCGACGCCGGCTTGCAACATGGCCACACCGCCGTGTGCGTGCATGGTCACGTATCGCACGCCGAGCGCCCCGAGCACGCGAGCCGCCTTGTTCACCGTGCTCGGAATGTCGTGCAGCTTCAGGTCGAGGAACACCTCGTACCCAAGGTCGGTGAGCGTGCCGATGACCTCGGGACCAGCCGCGCTGTACAACTCGAGACCGACCTTCGCCACGCCGAAGTAGGGACGGAGCTGGCGACCGATGCGC
>JANMVY010000037.1:0-1599 GCA_031393535.1 Actinomycetes bacterium
TCACCTCGGCCATGTCGATGCGCTCGTTGATACCCCGCATGCGGTCGAGGTCGGCCTCGTCGAGGGTCAGCGGGGTGTTGGCGCGCAGGAGCCGCCACTCGTCGCGGCCAAAGGTCGAAAAGCGCGTGCGCACGACGGCGAGGGTACGGCGGGCGACGCCCGGGGCGCGCGTCAGACGCTGATGGCCAAACCGATCGCAAGGAACGCCCCGAAGAGCAACTGCACGCGGCCGGTTCGTCCGAGCACGGGGATCAGTTCGCGGCCGGCCGCGCCACCCAGCACGATCTCGGCCGGCTTGCGTGCGCTCGGCAAGGCTACGAACGCGAGCGCCGCACCGACGCGCGACAGGCCCGCTATGAACGGCAGCGTGAGAAACGGCACCGTCATCAGCACCACGTAGAAAATCCGCGTCCGCCGATCACCGAGGCGAACCGCGAGCGTGCGCTTGCCTGTCTTGGCATCGGTCGGGATGTCGCGGAGGTTGTTCACGACCAGCAATGCCGTCGCGAACAGGCCCACGGGCACAGCCACCGCGAACGACACGCCGGTGAAGGTCTCGCGTTGCACGTACGTCGAGCCGGCAGTAGCGACGATGCCGAAGAACACGAAGACGAACAGTTCGCCGAACCCCGCATAGCCGTATGGGCGCGGGCCACCCGTGTAGAACCAACCGGCGAGAAACGACGCGACGCCTACGCCGATCAACCACCAGCCCGCGACCGCGGCGAGGGCGAGGCCGGCGATCGCGGCCACGCCGAACGCCGCGAACGCGGCGCGTTTGACCGCGTTGGGCGACGCGAGGCCCGATGCAACGAGCCGTGTCGGGCCTACGCGGCCGGCAGAGTCAGTGCCCTTCACACCGTCGCTGTAATCGTTCGCGTAGTTCGTCGCGATCTGTATGGCGAGCGACACGACGAGCGCCGCTAGGGCCCGCCACACGATGACGCCGTGGTTCCACTCGCCCGAGGCGTGCACCGCCGCCGCGGTACCGACCAGCACCGGCACGACCGCTGCGGGAAGGGTCCGCGGTCGCGCACCCACGATCCACTTGTTGGCCATCGCTGTCCCCCGCCGCTGCGTCGTCGGCGTACAGGCTTACATGACCTGTGCTCACGCGCCCACAGCACGCTCGTAGGCTCACTCCGTGCATGCGCTCGTGGCAATCCTGATGCCGGCCGGCGACGCATTCGTCGACCAGCTACGGCGCGCGTGGGACTCGGGTGACGCGGTCCTGCCCGTCGATACTCGTCTCCCCGACACGCTCGTGACCCAGCTGCTCGACACGCTCGCCCCCGCGTACGTGATCGACGCGACGGGCGATCGCCAGGCACGCCCAGCGCACCGGCCGGTGGCACCAGGCGACGCGCTCGTCGTGGCGACCAGTGGCACCACCGGCGTGCCAAAGGGTGTCGTGCTCACCCACGACGCCGTGCTCGCTTCGGCGCGGGCCACGAGCGCACGGCTGGCGATCGACCCGGCGCGCCATCGGTGGCTGTGCTGCTTGCCCATCGCGCACATCGGCGGGCTTTCGGTGATCACCCGGGCGCTACTCACCGACACACCGCTCGACATGCACCGAAGTTTCGACGCCCTCGCGGT
>JANMVY010000076.1:0-5274 GCA_031393535.1 Actinomycetes bacterium
GTCATAGCCGAGCGACCTCGCGACGTCGGCGATGCGCATCAAGTAGTCGCCCGTGGTGAGGATGGCCGTGGCGCCGTACTGGATCGCGAGCTCCACCTGCTTCTCGGTGCTCGTCACATTGCCGGTGCTCGTCGTGAGCACTACGCAGTTGAGCCATTCGTAGAGCGCCTCGTCGAAGCACATGGCACCGTTGTGCGTGCTGTAGGCCCACGAGTTGAGCACGACGTCGCCGGGGCGGATACCGAGTTGATACAACGCCCGCGCGGTGAACACCGCACCGGCCATGCGATCCCACGCGGTGTAGAACGTGGGTCGCGACTTCCCCGTGGTGCCGCCCGACATGTACACGCGCATGGGCTCACGCAGCGAGAGCTCAGGGGTGACGCCCTGGTAATCGCCGTACGGAGGGTTCTGGTCGATGGACACCCGGATGTCGTCGACTGTGTAGGCGGGGGCCTTCCACAAGTCGTCGAGGGTCTTCAGGTGGCTCGGGTGAAAGCCCGCCGCGTCCCAACGCGTGCGATGGAACGGAATCTGATAGGCGCGCCACGCCCGGTCGATGAGCCGAGCGAGTTGTTTGCGCTCGATGGTTTCGCGATCCTCGAAGTACGTCGTCTCGAAGTACTCGGGAGGAGGCGGGTACATGCGCTCGATCGCGGCGAAGTCGACTGCTTCGTGCGGTCGTCGGATCCCCTGTGCCATTGCGTCCCCGTTCTCGTCGTCCGCGGCAAGTGTCGATCAATCGTCGGCGGGACGCCAGCCGACCAACGTGACGGGGTCACCGTCGGGCACGACGATGTCGTCGAAGAACACCCGCACGCGCATGCCGACCACGGGCGCGGTCGTCGCGTGCCACGAGCCGGGCATCACGATGTCGGCCTGCTCGTCGATGCTCACGAACACCGTGTGGTAGGGCGCGTCGAACCCCGGCAGGAACGCGTGGTGGGTGCGGATGCAGCTCACCACGGTGCCGGCGCCGGCGACTGTCTGCCACGACCAGGCGAACGACCCGCACGCACTGCACATGGCGCGCGGAGGCCACCGCCATGCGGCGCACTCGTCGCAACGTTGCTGCACGAGTTCGTGGCGCGCGACGCAATCCCACCACGGTTTCGAATCGCGGTCGGGGTAGGGCACCACGCGGTCGACGGCGTCGGTCACGGCCGGTCTCCCTTGCGCAGGATCAGCGCAGACGACGACCCGGCGACGTACCCGCTCTGCCCGGTCGACAGCGCGACTTCGGCGCCGGGCACCTGGCGTGCGCCCGCGTTGCCACGCAGCTGCTCGACGGCCTCGGCGATGTGGTTGATGCCATGTACGTACCCCGCCGACAGGTGACCACCGTGCGGGTTGAACGGGAACGAACCATCGGCCACGAATGCGCCGGCTTCGCCTTTCGCGCAGAATCCGTAGTCCTCGAGCTGCACCAGCACCAGCGGTGTGAACGCGTCGTAGATGCAGCCGACGTCGATGTCGCCGGGGCCCACCCCGGCCATGGCGTAGAGACGCTTGGACATGTCGGCGGCCGCGCTCGTCGCAAGGTCCTCGCGGTGATTGGAGTACAACGTGTGCCCTCCGCCCCAGCCCGCGCCGGCTACGAGCACCGGGGTGTGCGTGAGGTCACGCGCTCGTTCCGCGCTCGTGACGACCACGGCGATCGCCGCGTCGGTCTCGAGACAGCAGTCGTACAAGCAGAGCGGCTCGACGATCCAGCGCGACGACAGGTAGTCGTCCATGGTGATCGGAGTGCGCATCATGGCGCGCTCATTGCGCGACGCGTTGTCGCGCTGGCGGATGGCCACACGGCCGAAGTCCTCGCGTGTCGCGCCGTAGCGCGCCATGTACGCGCTGGCCATGGAGGCGAACTGTTGGGGCGGAGTCGCGTACCCGTAGGGGCTCTGGTACTGGAACTCGACCACATCGGGCGGCGGGCGCCCCGTGCCGCCCATGCGGAACTCGCTGCGGGCGTTGATGGCACGCCAGCACACCACGTAGTCGGCGATACCTGTGGCCACTGCCATGGCGGCCTGGCCGACCACGGTGTGCGACGCGCTGCCTCCGCCGAACTGGTCGACGTAGAACTTCGGGTCGCGCATGCCGAGCGCGTTGAGCACCACGGCACCTTGCACCGAGTCGTTCACCCGGTGCGTGGCCACGCCGTCGAGATCTTTGAACGAGATCCCGGCGTCGTCGCACGCCGCGCTGATGGCGCGAAGCGCCAGCGTGAGCGTGGAGACGCCGGAGTTGCGCATGAAGTCCGTGTAGCCGACGCCGACGATTGCCGCTCGGTCGCGCAGCGGATGTGTGCTCACGGATTCACGATCTCACAGCGCGTAGACGCGAGCGGCGTTGCCCGACAGGATCTTCTCGATCGCGACGGGGTCGACGCCGGCGCTCAGCTTCGCCACGTGATCGCGCGAATTGGGCCACAGCGTCACCGAGTGCGGATAGTCGCTCGAGAACATCGCGGTGTCCGCAAGGTAGGGGAACTTGTCGATGAGTCCGAATCCGACGTAGTCGTCGAGCACGGTCACGAAGAGGTTGCGCCCGAGGTGATCGGTGGGCCGCAGGTCGGAACCGATGGAGTCCTCGTCGACGAACGCCGAGCGGATGTCGAAGTTCTGTTCCATGGTCTGCGCCCAGAACGGGAGCCAGCCGAAGTTGACCTCGGCCCCCACGAACTTGAGCGCGGGGTGCTTTGAGAACACGCCGCTCATGACCATGTAGGTGAACGGCTTGACTGCGGAGAAGAACCGGTTGACGGTGCCGGCCGTGGTGATCTTCTGGTTGACCAACTCGTCCCAGTCGGCGTCCTGTGGCTTCCCGCCGAATGTGCGATGGAACGAGAGCGGCACGTCGGCCTCGGCGGCACGTGCGTAGAGCGGATCGAAATATGGCGAGTTGAAGGGCTGAACGGGGAACCCGGGCAGGAACATGCCCTTCGCACCTTTCGCGAGGCACCGATCGAACTCGGCGACGCACACGTCCATGCCGTCGTCGACCGGCAACATGGGCAGGCCGACGATCCGCGACGGCGCCGCGCCACCGAACTCGTCGACCACCCAGTCGTTGTAGGAGCGCATGCACGCGGTCGCGAGCTCGCGATCGGGTTCGATGTAGGTGAAGATCGCGCTCGCCGGATAGACGATCGACACGTCGACGCCGTCCTTGTCCATGTCGGCGACGTGCGCGGCACCGTCGTAGTTGCCGGGCATGATCTCGTCGAAGCGCAGGCCGGCGATCTTGAGGTTGCCCGCGGCTTGCCCGGCGGTTGCCTCGATGCCGAACGTGCGTTTGGGCGGGCCACCGTCGAAGCTCCAACCGTCGCCACCGTCGGAGCCGCGCATCATCTTCGGCGTGCGACCTCGCAGCTTCGCCGGGACGTTCTCGAAGACGTGTGGTGGCTCACAAATGTGGCAGTCGGCCGAGATGATGCGTGTCGTGCTGGTCATGGCGATGTGACCCCCTCCGAAGCAACACTATGTCGAACTAACGTATGAATCAACTGTTCGAAACGCGTGTGCGCGGTCGCCCGTGTGATGGAATGACCGCCGGGGGCCAGAGCATGCGCAAGTTGCCGGACCATTGGCGTGTCTTCACCGTGGTCACGGCATCGGTGGCGATGGCCTCGATGGACGGGGGCATGATCCCGCTCGTCTTCAGCGACATCCGACGCGAGTTCGCCGACACCCCGCAGACCACCCTCGCGTGGGTGTTCACGGCCTACTCCATCGGCCTGGCGAGCTTCGTGGTCGCCGCGGGGCGACTCGCCGACCGCACCGGGCGGCGACGCATGTTCCTCATCGGGACGGCGCTGTTCGTCGTCGGGTCCGGGCTGTGCGCGGTCGCGCCGTCGCCGGGGTTCCTCATCGCGGCGCGGCTCGTCGAGGGGTCGGGCCACGCGATCTTCACCCCTGCGTCGCTGGGGCTGATCCTGGTGGCCTGGCCCGAGAACCGCCGGACCCAGGCGATCGCCGCGTGGATCACCGTCGGCGGCATCGCGTCGGGCGTCGGCCCCACCCTGGGTGCCGTCATCGTGCAGACCTGGAACTGGCGCGTGGCGTTCGGGGTGAACGTCGTGATCGGTGTCCCAACGCTGTGGCGCGCGTTTCGGCTCAAGATCGACACCGAGCGCCATGCCGACGCGCTGCTGCCCGATCCGGTCGGCATCGTCTTGTTGTCGAGTGCGCTCGCCTGTGTCGCGCTGGTGATCGTGCAAGGCCGGGCATGGGGTTGGGGTGATACGAAAATCATCGGCGCCGGCGTGCTCGCGGTGGTGTCGTCGACGTTGTTCGCGTTGCGGTCGAAAGGACACGCGGCGCCGGTGCTCGACATGGTGCTGCTGCGCAGCCGCACCTACCGGTTGTCGCTCGTCGTGTCGATGCTCGTCACGGGCCCCATGAACGCGAACCTTGTCATGCAACCCCGGTTCCTCGAGGATGCGTGGCATTACTCGAAGCTGCACGCGGGCATCGCGGTGTCACCGCTGCCCGTGCTCGCGGGTCTCGCCGCGCCGTTCGCGAGCCGGTATGCCACGCGCTACGGACATCGAAGCGCGATCATCCTCGGCACGGCCATGACGTCGGTGGGGTTGCTCGGATACGGGTTGCTCCCCGGAAACGTGCCGCACTATTGGGTGAACTTCTTCCCCGGTGTCGCGCTCGCCGGTGTGGGCACGTGGGGTTTTGCGATCAGCATGATCAACGCGGCTGCCGTGACCGACATGTCGACCGAGAACTTCGGCGTCGGCATCGCGATACTGCAGACCTTCCGCCAGATCGGCGGCATGCTCGGCACCGCCGTGTTCTTCGGCCTCTACGGCAACAGCGCGCCCGCCGACGCCCTGGTCACGCTCAAACACATCTGGCTGATCTTCTCGATCCCGCCGATCGTCGCGCTCGCGCTCGCCTTCGGATATTCGAAGCGTCTGGGCCTCCGCGCGGATCCGCGCGGGGAGCCCGCGACCGCAACGGCCTGACGCGCGCGGGTACGGCGTACTCAGGATCGATCGAACGCGCCACGGAGCGCGGCGGCGATCTCCGCGAACGCCGCCTCGGCGGGCGGGAGGGCGGCCGAGAACGCGAGCAGGCTGTGGATCATGCCCGGGTAGAGCGAGTACGTGGTCGCCACGCCGGCCTCGGTGAGGGCGGCGGCGTACGCCGCGCCCTCGTCGACCAGGGGGTCGTACTCGGGGGCGATGACGAGCGCGGCGGCGAGGCCTTCGAGGGTGATCGCGTGGTTCGGTGACGCGTAGGGGTGCGTGGCGTCGGCCGC
>JANMVY010000173.1:0-9029 GCA_031393535.1 Actinomycetes bacterium
TCGTCCGGGTGATCGGACATGGTCGTCGTCCCTTCTCGGCGGGTCCCCGGCAGCGGGGTCGCGTCGGGCAACGTCCGCGGCAAGCGGCTCGCGGCGGTGGTGCCCGTCGTACATCCATTGGTGAGTGCGGCGCACGAGTCCCTCGTGGTCGCGGAGATCCATCACTGCGAGCAGCTCCGACGGCCGCAAGGCCCGGGGCTGCGTACCGAGCTCAGCGTGCACGAGCACGCCGGCGGAGTCGGCGCGCACGAGCGCGAGGGTGACCACGCCGGGACGGAGATCGTCGTCGACGGGCTTGCCTTTGCGCTCGCGGGTGACAGGAATACGGTCGGCCGCAAGGATTCGTGTGCTCGCGGCATCGACCGACGGGCGGTCGATGTCGCGGAGCACGATGTCCCAGCTGCAGCTCAGGACGGCCTGCTGCAAGGATTCGGTTCCGGGCTCGATCACCGCCGCGGCGGTGACATCGAGACCCGTGGGCAATACATCGCTCAACGCGGCAGGCAACGGCTCGATGTCGAGGCCGCCTGGGGCGTCGAGCTCGATGTCGAGGTACTCGGCGAGCGATTCGTACCCGGTCGACAACGCCAGACCGAACGAAAGACGCGGGCGCGGGGTGAAACCCTGACTGTAGGCCACGGGAAGATCAGCCCGGCGGACGGCCCGCTCCCAGATGCGCGCCAGGTCACGATGACTGGTGAAGCGGACCTTGCCGAGCTTGTCGAATCGGACCCGCAGCCTCACGCCAGGGCTCCTGCGATTGCGATCGCCGGCTCTGGGGGTGCGACACGAACCGGCCGAACGCTCAAGGTGACCGGAACCGAACCACCCCGTGAAAGGTCCTGACCGGTGCCCTGGCTGCCACCGGCGGGCGCCACCGCGGAGGCGACCACATGCTCGATGCCATAGCCGGTGCACGCCCCGCAGTCATAACACGGGGTCCACCGACAGTCGGGCAGGCCGACCTCGGCGAGGGCATCGCGCCAGTCCTGCCACAAGAAATCCTTGTGTAGGCCAGCCGAGAGGTGATCCCACGGGAGCACTTCGTCCTCGGTGCGATGCCGGTACACGTAGTCGTCGAGCGAGAGCCCGCAACGTTCGAGGCCCTCGATCCACAAGCCATAGTTGAAGTGCTCGGACCACTCCTGGAAGACGCCGCCGGCTCGCCATACGTGCTCGATCACGGCCCCGAGGCGACGATCACCGCGGCTCATCAGACCCTCGATGATCGATGTCTTCGTTTCGTGCCACTTCAGCTGCACGCCCTTCGAGCGGCGCGAGTCCTCACGCAGGAGCGCAACCTTGCGGTCGAGCTCGGTGAGGGTGTTCTGGCCGAACCACTGGAACGGGGTGAACGGCTTGGGCACGAAGCCGCCGACCGACACGGTCACCGACGCACCCGAGTTGTGGCGTTTCCCGAGTTCGGCGCAGTTGCGGCCGAGCTCGGTGATGCCCAACGTGTCGACATCGGTCTCCGTCGGCAGCCCGGTCAGGAAATAGAGCTTCATCCGCCGCCAGCCCTGGCTGAAGGCGGACTCGACGGCACCGTAGAGATCGTCCTCGGTGATGAGCTTATTGATCACCTGACGCATACGCCACGTGCCGGCTTCGGGTGCGAACGTGAGCCCCGTACGACGGGCCTTTTGGATCTCCGCGGCGAGTCCCACCGTGAACGCATCGACGCGCAGGCTCGGGAGCGCCACGGTGACCTGGCCGCGGTTGATCGGATCGGCGACGGTGTCGGCCACGACCTTTTCGATGCCCGAGAAATCGGCAGTGGACAATGATGTCAGCGCCACCTCGTCATAGCCGGTGCGCCGCAAGCCCTGTTGCACCATCGTGCGCACCTGGTCGGCGGGACGTTCGCGCACCGGCCGCGTGATCATTCCCGCTTGGCAGAAACGACAGCCGCGGGTGCAGCCGCGGAACACCTCGACGTTGAGCCGATCGTGCACGACCTCGGTGAGCGGCACCAGCTGCTGTTTGGGATAGGGCCACGCGGCCAGGTCGGCCACGGTGCGCTTCTCGATGCGCTCGGGCGCCTCGCGCACCCGCGGCGAGGTGCTGCGCAACCGTCGGCCGTCATAGCGCGCTTCGTAGAGGGCCGGCACGTAGACCCCGGTGACCCCGGCAAGGTCGCGCAGCACGCCATCGCGCGACGGCTTGCCGGCAGCCTTCCATGCGCCGACCACGACAGTGATCTCGCTCACGACCTCCTCGCCGTCGCCCAGCACGAAGAAGTCGACGAAGTCGGCGAGGGGCTCAGGGTTGTAGGTGGCGTGGCCGCCGGCGCCGATCAGCAGATCGCCCGCGGCTCGTTCGGCCGACCGCACCGGAGCACGGGCCAGGTCGATGCAGTTGAGGACGTTCGTGTACACGAGCTCGGAGGACAAGTTGAACGCCAAGATGTCGAACGCCGGCGCGGGCAGGTGGTTGTCGACCGAGAACAGCGGCAGGCCCCGCTGGCGCAGTTGTGCCTCGAGGTCGACCCATGGGGCGTACGTTCGTTCGGCGACCGCGTCGGGTCGTTCGTTCAGGATCTCGTAGAGAATCTGCAGGCCCTGGTTGGGCAGCCCGATGTCGTAGATGTCGGGGTACGCGAGGAGCCATGCCACCTTGGTCGGGTGATGGGTCGGGCGCTGCATCCCGTCCTCGCAGCCAATGTAGCGAGCGGGCTTTTCGACCCGCGACAGGATGGGCTCCAGCTGAGTCCACAGCGAGTCCACCCCGCCAGCCTACCCGGAGCGACGCGAGTCCCCCGAAGCCGGAAAGGTGCCGACGTCATGCGAAACGACGCATGTGCACACTCTCGACCAGGCCGATACCCAGGAAACATGCCAGGATCGACGAGCCCCCGTAGGACATGAACGGGAGCGGGATGCCCGTGATGGGCATGATCCCCGACGTCATGCCCATGCTCTCGAAGGTCTGGAACATGAGCATTGCGAGCACTCCCGCGCAGATGAGGGTGCCGAACAGGTCGGGGGCAGTGGAGCCGATCCGCCAGATCCGCAGGATCATGAAGGCGTACAAGCCGATCAGCGCTGCGGCTCCGACGAAGCCCAGCTCCTCGCCGACCACCGTGAAGATGAAGTCGGTTTGCTTCTCCGCCACCAGACGACTGCGGTTCTGGCTGCCCTCGAACAGGCCCTGCCCGAACAGGCCGCCATTGCCGATCGCGGTCTGCGCGTTGCGCTGCTGTTCGAAAACCAACTCGTTCTTCTTGGTCGACTTCGTCTCGACGAACGCGGTCAGCCGCGCGCTCTGATAGTTGTCGAGCACGCCGGCGCTCAACGTGACGAAGGTGCCCAGCACCACCACCATCGCGAGCAGCAGCAGGTGCCGCGGTCGCACGCCGGCCACCACGAAGATCGCGGCGGTGAACACGACGTAGATGAGCACCGTGCCGAGGTCAGGCTGCAACATGATGATCGCGGCCGGCAGCCCGGCGATCAGCAGACTCACCAGCACGCCGCGCAGGCCGGGCTCGGCGCGGTCGATCGTCAAGAACGCGGCGAGCGCCACGACGACGACGACCTTGCCGAACTCGGAGGGCTGAAGCTGGATCGGACCGAAACGGAACCACGCACGCGCACCGTTGATCTCGACGCCGAGCACCGGTACCGCGAGCAGCACCACGATCATGGCGACGTACACCGGTACCACCAGCTCGCGGAGGCGGCGGTAGTCGAAAAACATCACCGCCGCCATGAGTGCCATACCGACAAAGGCGAACGTCATCTGCCGATCGAGAAAGCTGCGGTTCGCGATCGCGGCGTTGCCGCGAGTCGCGCTGAACACCATGACGAGGCCGAAGCCCGTGACCGCGAGGGTCACCACGATCAGGCTGAAATCGACCCGCCGCCAGAGCGCGCTGCCGGGCAAGTTGACCTGCGGTCGCGAGGCGAGGCCGGAAAGCGCGGTCACGGACAGCTCTCGCCTTCTCGCAACAGCGCGACGCGCTGCGTGGTGGTGGTCACGGGGGGCGTCGTGGTGGGCGTGGGTTTCGCGCCGGTGCCGGTCGGACCGGTGGTGGACTTCGCCGCGGTGGCCCCCGACGCGCCTTTCGCGCCTACGGGAACCGTGGTCGTGGACGCGCCTTTCGCGGCAGCAGCCGCGATCTGTGCCGCGGTGCGCGCGACGCATGCGGCGAGCACCCGCTCGGAGTACGCCTTGGCGACGCGGTTGTTGAACACCTTGCTGAACACGTTCGCGACAACCGGTGCGGCGTTCGCACCACCGAAGCCGGACTGCTCGAGCACCACGACCATCGCGTAGCGCGGCGCCACCCCTGCGGTGTTCGGCTTGGTCGGATCGGGTGCGGGACCGAACGCGACGAACAACGCCGTGTCGGCCTTCTTGTCGACCTCGGCTGTTCCGGTCTTGCCCGCGATCGGCCATTGTGCGAAGTCGAATCCGACGTCGTTGAACGCGCCGTAGGCGGTGCCCTGCGCGCCCGAAACCGGGTCGCGGTACGACGTGACCCCGAGCAGCCCTTCGAGTATGGGTTGACGCGCGGCTTCGTTCATGGTGATGGTCTCGAGTTCGCGAGGCTCGAACTGGCGAACCACGCGGCCGTCGAGGGCCTTCACGTGCGACGCGATGTTCGGCGCGAAAAGGTGCCCGTCGTTTGCGAACGTCGCGTACGCATTCGCCAGCTGCAGCGGGGTGACGAGCACGTCGCCCTGTCCGACGGCCAGGTTGACGTTGTCGCCGGTGGTCCAGATGCCGAACGGGAACGCGGTGGGATTCTTGTCGTGGCGTTCTTTCTTCAACACCTTGTCGGGAATGAACCCCGACGCCTCACCGGGAAGTTGGATGCCCGTGACGCGACCGAGACCGAAACGCTCGGCCGCGGTCTGAATGGCACGATCGTTCTTGTTGAGGCCTATCTCGGCGCCGATCTTGTAGTAATAGGTGTCGCTCGACACGGTGAGGCTCTTTTGTAGATCGACCTCGGTGTTCGTCGTGGGCTTGCCGTTCGCCGCGAGTGAGTTGGTGAACACACATCGCTCGCCTTCGCACTTGTCGAACGTGGCGAGGTTGAAAATACCGTTGTCGAACTCGCGCGCCGCAATGGTGGGCAGTCGGCCCTGGCCCATGAAGTTGCCGTCGACGGCTGCGTAGGCAGTGAGCAGCTTGAAGGTCGAACCCGGCGCGTACTGACCTTCGGTCACACGGTTCGTGAGCGGGCTGAAGCTCGCGATGTTCGTGAGCGTCTGGTACTTCGTCTGCGAGATGCCGCCCACGAAGTCCTTCGGCGAATACGTCGGGTATGAGGCCATCGCGCGCACGGCCCCATTTCGAGGATCGAGCACCACCGCGCCCCCGGCCGGCGCCGTGATGTCGGAATCGGTGGGGTTGCGCTTCGTCTGAAGGCGCGCCGCGTCGAGAGCTGCGGCAAGCTCCTGCTCGACCAGCTGTTGCAGGTCGATGTCGATCGTGAGCCATACGTCGTTGCCGGGCTTGGGATCGATGCGCCGCTCGGTGACCTCGCGAATGATGCGCTCGGACGAATCGACCTCGTAGACACTCGTGCCCGGCGTGCCCCGCAGCTCGTCCTCGAAGATCTTCTCGACGCCGGTCTTGCCAATGTCGTCGTCGGGCCCGTACGCCTTCGTCGAGCTCTTCAACGAGGTGTACTCGGGGCCGCTGATACGGCCGACATAGCCGAGTGCGTGCGCGGCGAGATTGCCGTACGGGTAGTCACGCACGAGAGCCTGACCGATCGCGACGCCGGGAAACTCGTCGGGTCGCTCGCCGATGTACAACAACAGATCACGATCGACGTCGACCGCGACTGTGACCTTCTCGAGGGGCGCTGCGTTGTCGATGGTGCGCTCGAGGTCGGTGACCTTGGTCAGCCGACCCGAACGCGAGATCTCCACCGCCAGCTTGGTGATGGTCGCGCGCCGCTCGGTTGGCTTCTTCCGCTTCGGGAACGCCCGCTCCCATACGACCTTGTCGATGCGCACCACGGTGACGACCTTGTTGTCGACGACGATGTTGCCGTTCGCGTCGAAGATCCGCCCGCGCGGCCCCGGGTCACGCACGGTGCGAAACACGTTGGCCGATGCACGCTGCTCGGCCACCTCGGTGTTCAGAACTTGTAAGTACCACAGGCGCGCGATGAGCGCGACGAACAGTGAGATCGAGATCACGCCGATGATGCGGAGTCGAAAGCGCGGTAGGTCGTCGGTCATGGATGGAGGCCCTCAGGCGGCAGCCCGAAGGGCGCCGGGGGATCGATAGCTCCAACGTATTACACGTCCGACGAGCGGACTCAGCAGTAGGTTGCACAACCCCACGAGCAGCGCGATGCGCGGCAGCCTCGCGGTGGCGTACCCGGATTGGCCGAGGATGGCCGCGGCGAGAGCGAACCCTGCGACGCCAACACTCGACGCGATGCCTGTGCTTAGCGCGGCCAGCAGACCCGTGGGCCGGTGCAGGTTCTCGCTCAGGTTTCCCATGAGGTAGGCGACGATGCAGCAGGTGAGCGCCCACAGACCGAACGGCGTGGGGTGCTGCACGTCATAGAGCAGCCCGACGAAGAATCCGGCGGTGGCGCCACGCTCTGCGCCGGCGGCTCGACCACAGTGCAGCGCGACGAGCAGAGGAAGCTCAGGTGCCACGCCGAAGGGGTGGACCTCGACGAACAAGGTCACCTGCAACAAGAACGCGACGAACATCGCCGCGGCGAGACGCACACGGGTCGCCATCACGGGGCACCGGTGAATCGGATGACGGCGACGAAGTCGATGCCCGACACGCTGGTGACCGGGTCGATGTCGAGCACCACCGTGCCCGAGGAACGATCGACCGAACGCACGCGACCGACCGGGATGTCGGGCGGGAACCTGCTGCGATCCTGGCCGTTGGTGAGGACGGGATCGCCGATGTTGATCGGCGCGTCGATCGGTATGGTGCCCTCGGCCCGCAACGGGTTGCGCGCACCGGTGCCGTGGGCGAGCGACACCTCCTGGCCGATACGCACACCAACCGCGAATTGTGGCGCCGTGATCAGCTGCACCCGCGACCGTGTCGTGTCGACTTCGATCAACCGGCCGACAAGACCCGCGCTCGTGACCACCGGCATGTCCTTCGCGAGACCGGCGTTCGAGCCTTTGTCGATCTCGACGCTGAACTCGTCGAAGTTGCCGATCGAACCGGCGACGACGCGTGCGACGACGCGCGGGATGTCGCCCACGTAGGGGATGTTGTTCTGTGCGAGAAGGCGCTTCAGGGTCTCTGCGTCGACCTCGCCCTGGATCTTCTTGCCCTTCAACTGCTCGTTCGCCTCGCGGAGGCGCTGGTTCTCGTCCTTCAGCGATCCGTAGTCGAACACGCCGCGGCCCGCGTCGGTGATCGGCTGCAGCACGGTGTCGACCCCGGCGCGCACCGGGCTCAAGACGCTGCGCAGCCCTCGTTGCACCGTCGTCAGCGGACCGAAACCGCGAAAGTCAAGGGAGAGCAAGGTCACTGCCGACAACACCAGCAGCATCAGCCGGGAGCGGGCGCGGCCGCGGGACTGGCCGGGCACGACGTTGGACTATCTCTCGCCCGTGGAAAAGAGCGCGTCCTTCAGCGCGTCGAACTCCTCGAGCGATTGTCCCGAGCCGAGCACGACCGCATACAGCGGTTCAGGCGCAATGTTGACCGGCATGCCCGTCTCGTGCTCGAGACGACGATCGATGCCCGTGAGCAACGCGCCGCCACCGGCAAGCATGATGCCTCGCTCCATGATGTCGGCTGCGAGCTCGGGCGGTGTCTTGTCGAGGGTCATCTTCACCGCGTCGCAGATCGAGGCGACGGGTTCGGCCATGGCTTCGCGGATCTCGGCGCTTGTGCACATGATCGTCTTCGGCAGACCGGTGACGAGGTCGCGACCGCGGATCTCGGCCATCATCTCTTGGCGCAACGGCCACGCCGAACCGAGGTGGATCTTGATCTCCTCGGCGGTGCGCTCGCCCAGCGCGACGCTGTATTCCTTCTTGATGTACTGGATGATTGCGTCGTCGAGCTCATCGCCGCCGACACGAGCCGATTGGCTCGCGACCACACCCCCGAGCGAGATCACCGCGACCTCGGTGGTGCCGCCGCCGATGTCGACGATCATGCTGCCCGTGGGTTCGCTCACCGGCAGGCCCGAGCCGATCGCCGCGGCCATGGGCTCCTCGATGATCGAAACCGGCTTGCGCGCGCCGGCGAACTCCGCTGCTTCTTGCACCGCGCGCTTTTCGACTCCGGTGATGCCCGACGGCACTGCGATGACCATGCGCGGCTTGACCCACCGGCTCTTGTGCACCTTCTGTATGAAGTAGCGCAGCATCTTCTCGCACATCTCGAAGTCGGCAATGACGCCGTCCTTCATCGGCTTGATCGCGACGATGTTGCCCGGGGTCCGCCCGAGCATGTCCTTCGCGTCCTTGCCGACCGCCTCGATGCGGCCGTTGACCTTGTTGATGGCGACGATCGACGGCTCGTTGACGACGATGCCCTTGCCGCGGGCGTAGACGCAGGTGTTCGCGGTGCCGAGGTCGATCGCCAGATCGCTCGAGAAGAGGGAGAACAGGGAACGCAGACTCACCGCCAGCTCCTTCGCTCGCCAGGCACCGGCGCCCGGCGATCAATCTTCAGTAGTGCGGCTTCCGGCGACGTGAAGCCCGTTCTTGCCATGATCCTTGACCCAGTACATCGCCCGGTCCGCCGCTTCAATCAATCCTTCCGCCGACGAGGCGACATCCGGCAGGGTCGCGACCCCGACCGACGCGGTCAGGGCGATCGACAGCCCGTCGGCGGCGAGGAAGCGGAACGCGGCGATGCGTTCGCGGACCCGCTCGCCGACCGCCGCCGCCCCCTCGCTGCCGGTATCGGGCAGGATCAGGGCGAACTCGTCGCCGCCGAAGCGCGCCACCATGTCGGTTTCGCGGGCGCTGGCGCGAATCACCCCGGCGACCTCGACCAGCGCGCGGCTGCCGTAGAGATGGCCGTGCGTGTCGTTGATCGCCTTGAAGCCGTCGAGGTCGATG
>JANMVY010000180.1:0-1745 GCA_031393535.1 Actinomycetes bacterium
CCATGGAGGACAAGTGGACCGACCACAAGTTCTCCATGAAGCTCGTCAACCCGAACAACAAGCGCAAGTTCACCATCCTCGTGATCGGTTCGGGGCTGGCCGGTGCCGCCGCCGCCGCGTCGCTCGGTGAGCTCGGCTACAAGGTCAAGCTGTTCACGTTCCACGACACGCCACGCCGCACGCACTCGATCGCCGCGCAGGGCGGCATCAACGGGGCGAAGAACTACAAGAACGACGGCGACAGCGTCCACCGTTTGTTCTACGACACCGTCAAGGGCGGCGACTACCGCGCCCGCGAGGCCAACGTCCACCGCCTCGCCGAGGTGTCGGTCAACATCATCGACCAGGCCGTCGCGCAAGGCGTACCGTTCGCCCGCGAGTACGGCGGCCGGCTCGACAACCGCTCGTTCGGCGGCACCCAGGTATCGCGCACGTTCTACGCACGGGGCCAGACCGGCCAACAGCTGCTGCTCGGCGCGTACAGCACCCTCATGCGCCAGGTCGCCGCAGGTACCGTCGAGCTGAACGTCCGCAGCGAGATGCTCGACCTCGTCGTGGCCGAGGGCCGCGCTGCGGGCGTCGTGGTACGCAACACGGTCACCGGCGAGGTCAGCGCGCACGCCGGCCACGCGGTGGTCATGGCCACCGGCGGCTACGGCAACGTCTACTACCTGAGCACCAACGCCAAGATGTCGAACGTGACCGCGGCATGGCGCGCACATCGCCGGGGCGCGCTGTTCGCGAATCCCTGCTATACGCAGATCCACCCCACCTGCATCCCCGCGGGCGACGAGTTCCAGTCGAAGCTCACGTTGATGTCCGAGTCGCTCCGCAACGACGGTCGCATCTGGGTACCGAAGGCCCATGACGACGCTCGTCCGGCCGACCAGATCCCCGAAGCCGAGCGCGACTACTACCTCGAGCGCAAGTACCCGTCGTTCGGCAACCTCGTGCCGCGCGACGTCGCATCGCGCAACTCGAAGACTGTCGTCGACGAAGGGCGCGGCGTCGGTCCGCTCAAGAACGGTGTGTTCCTCGACTTCGCCGAGGCCATCGCGCGCGATGGCCGCGCGGCCATCGAGGACCGTTACGACAACTTGTTGCAGATGTACGAACGCATCACCGGTGAAGATCCGTTCAAGGTACCGATGCGCATCTACCCGGCCGTGCACTACACCATGGGCGGGTTGTGGGTCGACTACAACCTCATGTCGAACGTGCCCGGTCTGTTCGTGCTCGGCGAAGCGAACTTCTCCGATCATGGGGCAAATCGCCTGGGCGCGTCGGCCCTCATGCAGGGTCTGGCCGACGGGTACTTCGTGGCCCCGTACACGGTCGGCAACTACGTCGCGGACCTGCTCGGCAAGCAGATCCCCGACACCACGCACCCGTCGTTCACCGAATCGATCGGCCACGTCAAGGGCGAGACCGAGAAGTGGCTCGCCGTCAAGGGCACCAAGTCGGTCGACTACTACCACCGTGAGCTGGGCAAGCTCATGTGGGAACACGTCGGCATGGGTCGCAACAAGACCGGCCTCGACAAGGCACTGGCGGAGATCTCTGCGTTGCACCAGGAGTACCGCACGAACGTGCGCGTGCTCGGGTCGGGCGACACGCTCAACCAGTCGCTCGAAAAGGCCGGCCGGGTCGACGACTTCTTCGAGTTGGGCCTGCTGCTCGCCCGCGACGCACGCGAGCGCGAGGAGTCCTGCGGTGGGCACTTCCGCGAGGAGCACCAGACCGAC